>JBFIHP010000425.1:0-3814 GCA_041601735.1 Planctomycetota bacterium
GCTCCTCGGCGATCTTCTCCTCGGTCTTCTTGACCCTCGCCTCGGTCTGGGCGATGCGTTCGGAGACGTCGACGATGGCCTCGACCATGACGTCGACGATCTCGGGGTCGCTCGTGTGGAGGAGCGCCTCGAGGGCGCGCATGCGCTGGTCGAGATCCTCGCGTTTGAGGGTCTTCTCGAAGTTCTTGCGGGCGCGGCGGAAGTCGCTCTCCTGAGCCGGCAGCGCGGGGATGACCAGGGCGAGCAGGACGAAGAGCAGGACGAATCGGGGCATGGAGATTCCTCGGTACCGCGTCGGGCGCCCGGGGGCGCCGGATCATCGGCCGGAACAGGTGTGGGTGCGTGATGATACGGCCCGGCAGAGCCGACGTGAAGAGGATTCGGGAAGCCCGCCCGGCCTCAGACGATCGGCTTCATGAGCGGAAAGAGGACGACGTCCCGCAGGTTCGGCTGGTTGGTGATCAGGGCACAGAAACGGTCGATCCCCATGCCCCAGCCGGAGATCGGCGGCATGCCGTGCTCCATCGCCAACAGGTAGTCCTCGTCCATGTCCATCGCCTCGGCGTCGCCGCCGGCCTTGAGCCCGGCCTGGTCCTCGAGCCGCTTGCGCTGGTCGAGGGGGTCCACGAGCTCGGAGTAGGCGTTCACCACCTCCCAGCCCTTGATCACCAGCTGGAAGCGGTCGGAGAGCTCCGGCTGATCGTCGTTGCGCCGGGCGAGGGGGGAGAGGTCGATGGGGTGCCGCGTGAGGAAGGTCGGCCGCACCAGCTTGGGCCGGCTCACCTTCTTGTAGAGCTGGTCGATGAGGTTGCCGCGGCCGAGCTTCTCGACGTCCTCGAGCTGGATGCCTCGCTCCTTGATGGCGGCGCGGAGCGCGTCCGCGCTCTCGTGCACATCGATGTCGATGCCGGAGTCGGCGAGGATCAGCTCGCGGAAGCTGACCCTGGGCCAGGCGCCCGAGAAATCGACCCGCTCGCCGCCGATCTCGATCTCGAGGCTGCCGAAGAGCTCCTGCAGGACGTGCTGCACGAGCTTTTCGGTGAAGTCCATGTTGTCCTCGTAGTTCCAGTAGGCCCCGTAGTACTCCAGCATGGTGAAGTCCTGCAGGTGCGAGGGGTCCATGCCCTCGTTCCGGAAGCACCGGGCGAACTCGAAGACGCGGTCGAAGCCGCCCACGATGCAGCGCTTGAGGTAGGTCTCCGGCGCGATGCGCAGGAAGACGTCCATGTCGAGCGCGTTGTGGTGCGAGGTGAAGGGGCGCGCGGTCGCGCCCGAGGCCTTCACCGAGAGCACCGGGGTCTCGACCTCGATGAAGTCGTGGTCCTCGAGGAAGCGCCGCATGACGCGGATCAGCTTGCTGCGCAGCAGGAAGCGGTCCATCGCCTCGCGGTTCATCGTGAGGTCGAGATAGCGCTGCCGGTAGCAGGTCTCCCGGTCCGTGACGCCGGCCCACTTCTCGGGCAGGGGCCGCAGGGTCTTGCCGAGGAACTCGTAGCTCGAGGTCGCGATGGTCTTCTCACCGGTCCGGGTCACGTAGACCGAGCCGCGGACCCCGATGAAGTCGCCGATATCGACCAGCTTCTTCACGACCTTGTAGGCCTCGGGGCCGATGTCGTCCTGGCGGACCGAGACCTGCATCCGGCCGCTCTGGTCCTGCAGGGTCATGAAGGTGAGCTTGCCCATGACCCGGGCGGTCATGACCCGGCCCGCGACGGCGACGCCCTCGCTGCCCTCGGGGAGCTCGCGGGCCGCGGCCAGGGCGTGACTGCGCTCGAATCGCTCCGGGTAGGCCTTCAGGCCCGCCTCGGCGAGGCGCTCGAGCTTGGCGATGCGGACCTGGCGATACTCGTTGTCGCTGGTTTCGGACATTCCCGGACTCCTGGAAATCGAGGCCGGCGATGATAACGGCGCCGGCCCCTCGACTCCATGCCCCGCTTGGACTTGCGCCGGCCGGAGGCTATGATCCGGGCGTGCCTGAACGGTTTCCCGGACGATGTCCATCGTCACTCGACGCCGCTCGTACCACGAGGCGGAAGCCCGCCTCGCGGCCATTCGGAGACTCACCCGTGTCGATACGCTCGAACCTGCTGGTCGCCCTCGTCGCGGCCCTCTGCATCCTCGCCTCGCCCGGCTCGGCCCAGGACCTCGCTTCGGCCCAGAAGCTCCTTGAAGCCAAGAAGTACGAGGAGGCCTGCACGGCCTTCGAGGCCCTGCTCGATCAGGAGAACGTGGATCAGTTCGAGGTGCGCCTCGGACTGGGCACGGCCTACTACTGGTGGGGTGATCCGGAGACCGGCACCTTCCATGCCGCCCGGGCCCAGGGCATGAAGCCGGACCACCTCGGCGTCACCGAGATCCTCGCCCGCTGTCTGCTCGCCTCGGGCGACCTCAAGCGCGAGGCCCAGAGCGATCCGACCGGTCTCTACGAACAGGCCCTCGGCGAGTTCGACAAGCTCACCAAGGCCGGCTCGAAGTCGGCCGAGGTCTGGTCGCTGCGCGGCACCTGCCTCTACTGGCTCTCTCGTCCCGAGGAGGCGGCGAAGTCCTATGCCCGCGCCGCCGAACTCGAGCCCGAGAACCCGATCCACCCCTACTGGGCGGCCTTCTGCTTCCAGCAGGCACAGAAGCTGCCCGAGGCGATCGCCCAGGGCGCCAAGGCGCTGAAGGCGGCGCCCAAGGACGCGAAGGGCGGCTACGAGTTCTTCCTCGCCAAGCTGCAGCACGAGTCCGGCGCCGAGGCCGCGGCCGCCGAGTCCTACGTCGGCGCGCTGGCCTCCGGTCAGCTCGCCGAGGCCGACGCGACGACGGCCGCCGCCGGTCTCTACACCTGCTACGCCGGCAACCAGGATTGGAACGGCCTGTCCGAGAAGGTCTCGGTCTGGCTTAAGAAGCAGCCGAACGACGGTCTCGGCCTCTGGTGGGGCGGCTACGTCCAGGGCCTGAACGGCAAGCCCAAGGAGGCGCTGGCCCTCTGGCAGCGCCTCGAGAAGGCCTCGCGGCGCTACGCTCCCGAGGCGCTCTACTACCAGGGCGTCTGCCACCAGCAGCTCGGCGACGACGACGCCGCGCGTGCGGCCTTCGTCAAGGCCGCCAAGCTGCCCTACGACGGCTGGAACGACCAGAAGGATCCGGTGCTCCAACTCCACGGCATCGCCGGCGGCTTCTTCTCGAGCGGCCAGTTCGAGGAGGCCTGTCGGATCGCCGAGGGCGTCGCCCTGCCGGTCGCCAGCGGCGTCCGGAGGGTGAACCTGCTCTCCGATCTCGGCCTCTTCCACCGCGACTGGGGCTCGAACCTCGAGGCCCGCGGCAAGAAGGCCGAGGCGAAGAAGCACTACGTCAAGTCGAAGGACTACTACGAGACCGCGGTCAAGGAGATGGTCGAGTACGGCGCCATTGCCAACCCGCAGCGCGCGCAGATCCAGAACGACTACGCGCTCATGTTCCAGTACCACTTCGACGACAACGAGACCGCGGTCGAGAACTACAAGATCGCCCTCGGCTACGACAAGACGAACACCGACGCCTGCCTCAACTACGGGCGGGTCCTGCTGCGACAGGGCAAGGCCGAAGAGGCCCTCGTCATCGCCCGCCAGGGTCTGCCCCGCGGCGACCTGAACGCCCTCATCGCCCAGATCGAACGGAGCCTGAAGGGCAACTGATCGCGGTTCGTTGGAGCGCCGGCTTCAGGTGCTGTCGGAGAACCGCCAACGACCGGAGTCGAACGGACGTAGGGTGCCTTGGAGACCGCGGCAGCGGCTGCCTTCTCTGCCTCTCGCCTCTGAATTCCGACGTCTGACCAGCCGAGAGTGCCGCC
>JBFIHP010000426.1:0-3812 GCA_041601735.1 Planctomycetota bacterium
CTTCATGCCCGCCTCGCGGGCGCGTCCCTTCGGCCTCAGAGGCTGAAGAACTGCAGCTCCACCAGCTCGTCGTCGCTCAGGTTCTCCTCCTTCACGAGTCCGACGCCGGGCGCGTAGAACTTGTACTCGAGAGCCGACGGCTCGAGCGGATTCCAGTCCAGGGTCTGCAGGCAGTCGCTGTAGCTCGTGCCGTCCTCGAGGACGACGGTGACGCCGATCGCGACGACGAAGGCCATGTCCTCGGCCTCGCCCGGGTAGTACTCCTGGCGATGGGACGTGCCGGGAACGACGCTCGCCGGCATGACGTATCCCGGCTGCGCGATCGAGCCGACCCCGGCCACGTCGAGACCGGCTTCCCAGCTGCCGTCGGCGTTCGTGCCGAGCAGGACGCCGTTCTCGTCGTACTCGTAGTTCGTCACGTCTTCACCCAGGTACCAGACCGCACCGCTGTCGTCCTGCGCGAACCAGTCGAAGGTGTCCTCGATGATGACGCCGTCGAGGAAGACCTGGTCACGCACGACGATGCAGGTCACGCCGGCCACGACGCGGGTCGTGGGCATCACCTCGACGTCGATCGTCTCGATGCCGTCCTCGGTCGTGCTCTCGTACTCCCAGGTCGAGCCGACCATGAACGGGAGCAACGAGGCGGTCACCGCGGTCGGGTTGCCGAAGGTCGCCGCGGCGAAGTCCGGCACGAGCGCGGGCGAGGTGAGCATGCGTCCGACGTGCTCGGAGACCTCGTCGATGTGGAGCGCCCGCTCCACGACGAGGCCGAAACCGGGCGCGTGGAACTTGTACTCCAGTCCGCCGCCGTCGAGGGGATTCCAGTCGAGCGTCTGCAGGCAGCCGGTGAAGACCCGGCCGTCGGCGAGCGTCACCGTGACGCCCGTCGCCACGACGAGGCCGACGTCCTCGGCCTCGTCCTCGTAGTACTCCTGCCGGTAGTTCATGCCGACCTGAGGGTTGGCGGGGATCTGGAAGCCCGGCTCGGCGATCGAACCGGTTCCGGCGATGTCGAGGCCGGCCTCGAAGGAGCCGTCGGTGTCGGTGCCGATGACGTTGCCGTCCTCGTCGTACTCGTAGTTGATCACCGCCTCGCCCATGTACCAGACGTTGCCGGCGTCGTCCTGGGCGTACCAGTCGAGGGTGTCCTCGACGAGCAGGCCGTCCGAGAAGACCCGATCGCGGATGATCGCGCAGGGGATGCCCATCACGATCTTCGTTCCCGGCATGCGCTCGACCACGATGGTCTCGTTCCCCTCCTCGTTCCGCACGAAGTAGAGGTCGCTGCTGTCGTGAGCCGGCGCGAAGAAGGGATTGTCGAGATTCGTCGGATCGCTGAAGACCGCGGCGGAGAAGTCGGGAATGGCCGAGTCGCTCAGGTCGAAGGCGCCCACCCTCTCGAGGCTGGTGCTGCCGTCGGAGCTCTCCTCCGCCACGAGTCCGACCGAGGTCGCGTAGAACTTCGCATCGACCTCTCCGGGCGAGAGCGTCGAGCTCTCCCTGGTCCGCAGGCAGAGATGGAAGCTCCCGTCGGCGAGCGTGACCGGCGCATCCATCGCCACGATCTCGATGGTGTCCTCCATGATCCCGGGGTAGAAGCCGACGTGGAAGACGTCGCCGATCGCGGGGTTGCCCGACATCGCGTGGCCGGGGAGTGCGTTCATGCCCCGGGACATCAGATCCGAGCCCGCCTCCCAGTGGAGCACCTGAGTCGCGGCGAGGAGATTGCCGTCCTCGTCGTACTCGAACTCGTGCTCCTCCTCGCCCATGCACCAGACGTTGCCGGCGTCGTCCTGGGCGTACCACTCGGTCCCCTCCTCCACGAGTTCCTCGTCCTCGAAGGTCTGCGACCTGACGGCGCGGCAGGCGACTCCCATGATCGTCCGGGTCTCGTCGAGAACCTCGACCACCTCCACGGCGCTGCCGTCCGGTCCGGACTCCAGGAAGAGCGCGACCGTCTCGGGGACGAGACCGAAATGGGGATTGTCGATCGTGGTGGAGGCCGAGAAGCTCGCGGCGGAGAAGTCCGGCGTCGTGGCGCCGCCGCCCGCTCCGCCGCCGTTCTTGCCGCCGCCGCAGCCCGCCAGGACGATCATCAGCACGACCGCCAGCCCGGGAATCGACCGGCGGGCGCCCCGGTCGCCGATCGTCGCGCTTCTCGACTCGACCGGGTCGCGCCGGTCATCTTCGAACAGTCTCTCGTTCACGTCCTCGCTCCTTGCCGTTTCGCGGCCCTCTCGGGCGCATCGGGGAGGAGTCGGGCAGACGACCGGGTTGCGAGCCCCGGCGGCTCTCGATGAAGACCGCGGTCGGGTCTCGACTCCGGAGTCGAGAGTAGGAATGCGAGAGTGGCGCTGCGTTACCCCGACCTCGGCCCGGGATGACGGCTGGGTTACGAGGACGCCTCGAGGCGTCGCGGCGGTCGATCAGTTGATGATCTGGATCAGCTCCAGAGCCTCGCCGGTCTGGAGATCGACCTCCTTCACCAGACCGATGCCCGGCGCGTAGAACTTCCGTTCGCGCTCGTTGGGCTCGATCGGGCTGTAGGACTCGATCTCGATGCACCCCGAGTAGATGCCCGCCGGCACGGTGACCGTGTTGCCGACCGAGACGACGCGCCCCACGTCCTCGGCCCGGTTGAGCAGGAACTCCTCGCGGAAGATGTCGCCGACCATCGGGTTAGCGGGCATGACGATGCCCGGGCGGGCGCCGTCCTTGCCGGCGCGCCAGGAGCCGTCCAGGCTGTCGAGGAAGATGCCGTCGAACTTGCGGGAGATCTCACCGAAGTACCAGACGCTGCCGTCGGTCTTCTGCGCGAAGAAGTCGACCGTCTCCTCGACGGCATCGCCGTCGAGGGTTTCCCCCACGCTCATGACCCGACAGCTGACGCCATCGACATCGACGCTGTTGTAGGTCATCAGCCGTTGGATCTGTTCGATCCCCTCCGCGGTGGTCCGTTCGTAGACCATCGTCCGACCGGGCACCATCGGGAAGTAGGTGTTGGTGATGGTCGTGCTGAAGTCGTTCGGGTCGATCGTCGGCCGGTAGGCATCGGCGCCGAGCTGCTGCTGGAGGAGGAGCCGGGCCTGGCGTTGGGCGGCCGCGAGCGCCAGCTGGTCGTCGCGCTCGCGACGGGCGATCTGCAGCGACTGGAGGAGCGCCGGATCGTCGTCGTTCAGGAGGGTCGCGACCTTGAGCCAGTAGTCCGCGTGGGCGTCGTCACGAGTGGCCTGGCGCGCGGCGTCCGCGATCTGGATGGTGCGCAGCGGGTTCTGCGGCCCGATCGGCGCCGCCGCGCCCGAGCTGTCGAGTTCCTGGAGGGCCGCCGTCCAGATCAGCGAGAGGGCGAGCGAGAGGGCGACGACGAGGCTGAGACCGCGCTTGTCCGGATTCATGACTGGGCTCCAGAGGGGGACCGTCGAGACTGCTCCATCATGATGCCACGGCGGGTCCCGAGTGTTATCCGGAGATTACGGACCACCTCGAATGCGGAACCCCCGTCCGCGCACCATCGCAAGTCGCTGCGAAGGCGCGACTTGCCGGTGGCCGCTCGGCGAGTTCAGGCCTCGAGCCGCCGCGCGAGCGCGGGAATTCCGGTCGGTTTGCCCGCGCCGAAGCGGTGAACCCGCGCCCGCAGACCGACCACGAGACCGCCGCCTTCGAGCGCGAGGTCGATCTGCAGATCGAGCACCTCGGCCAGGGATTGCACCAGGGCGAGGCCGAGCCCCATGGCCAGTTGCCTCAGGTCGACGCTGCTGTTTGCATCGGGATTGATGGCGGCGCGACGTTTTGTTACGGCTCAACCGATA
>JBFIHP010000427.1:0-3811 GCA_041601735.1 Planctomycetota bacterium
GGGCGCGACCAGCAGGGCGTTGCCCCAGGTGGTCTTGGTGATCGGATCGGGCAGCTCCTGCAGCCAGGCGTTGTGGGCATGGCGGCCGTCGAGGCGGCCGACCTCGTGATAGAGCTGGATCTCGAGAGCGGCCGTCGCGGCCCTGACCGGAGCCGGGTCGAGGGCGGCGACCCGGAACGAGCCGGGTCGGGCCTCGGGCGCCTCGAGCAGGACGAAGCCGTCGTGGCGCGCGCGGGCGAGACCGCGCTCGCTTGCGAGCTCCGGAGCGAGCGCGGCGAGGGTGGTGCGGCGGAAGGCGGCGTCGTCATCGTCCGCTCCGGCCCAGGCCGCGAGGCTCTCGCGGAAGGTCCGCGAGTCGAAGAGCGGATTGATGACGGGCTGACCGAGCGCGAGCAGACCGGCCACGGGCACGAGGTCGTCGTGGCGCTCCAGGAAGTGCGGCTCCGGCGCCAGGAGGCCGGCGCGCGCGCCGGTCTCGTCGAGCTCGACGCCGACCGCGACGAGGGCGCCGACCTCGTCGAGCGCGGCCGCGAAGGCCTCGCCCTCGGGGAGGTCGTAGATCGGATTGACGCCGCGCACGATCAGGACGCCGACCTCGCCCCGCGCCATCGACGCGATCAGGGGCGCCACGACGCGGTCGTCGCCCCGGCGCTGATGCGAGGGTCGGGCGAGGTCGAGAGTCTGCCCGTAGTGGCCGAGCAGGTCGTTCAGGCGGGCGATCCGCAGCTGCTGGGTCAGGTCGTTGCGGCCGGAGACCACGAGGCCGCGCCCCTGCGCGGCCATCAGCCGGTCGGCCATCTCGGCCGCGATCTCGCTCTCGCCCTCACGACTCCTCGCATTCGCCATGCGGGCGGCGACCGAGTAGAGCAGCTCCTCGAGCAACTCGTCGGCCTCGCCGCTGCGGACCACGACGCGGCGATCGGCCTTGCTGCCGGTCAGCGACATCCGGGCCTCGACCTGGACGTGCCAGGACATCTCCGGGCGCTCGAGGCTCGGCTTGCGCCGCTCCTGCCAGCCCGCCGCGTGCTCCACGGGAGAGTACCAGGTGCCGAGGAAGTCGCAGTCGAAGGAGACGATGACGTCGGCCGCGGCGAAGTCGATGCGGGGAAGGACGCGCAGACCGAAGGCGGCCTCGTGAGCCGCGAGCAGCGCCGACAGCGAGCGCGCGTCGTACTGCAGATGCTCGGCGCCATGACGGGCGACGAACTGATCGAGCCGCGCCTGCGTCGTGGGGCTCGTGAGCGTCTCGGTGAGAACGACGACGCGACGGCCGGCGGCGCGAGCCTGGGCGATCGCCTCGGCCACGCGGCGATCGAGCTCGCTCCAGGTCGAGTCCTTGCCGGCGATCCGCGGGGCCTTCGGGCGCAGCTCGTCGTAGAGGCCGAGCAGGGAGGCCTGACCCACGGCGCAGAGGCCTCCGGCCGAGATCGGATGCGAGCGCTCGTCCGGCTCGCGACCGCGGAAGCCCTCGAGCTTGATGGGACGGCCGTCGCGATTGCGGACGAGGAGGCCGCAGCCGGCCGTGCAGGCCTGGCAGGTGGTGGCGAAGGAGCGCGTCAGTCCGGGCTTCACCTGCTCGTCGGGCACGAGCAGCGGGATGGCGCGACGGACCGGCGCCTCGCCGCAGGCCGCGAGCACCGCGGCCGCGCCGAAGCCCGAGGCCTGCAGGAAGCTGCGTCGACTGAAGCCCCGCGGCTCGGGGGTCTGGTCGTCTTCGCGCTCCCGGAAGCCGGGCTCCTGGACCGCCTCGAGGTCCTGCCAATAGGTCTTGTTCTCGCTGGCCATCGTCCGACCTTTCAGTAGTGACAGCCCGCGCAGTCCGTGGTCGCGCGGGTCTCACCGTTCTCGTTCCAGTGTTCGGGCCCCGCTTCGCGGTGGCAGTTGACGCAGAAGCCCATCGACAGATCGCCGATCTGGCGCACGCGCTCCATGCTCTCCACCGCGCCGTGGCAGAGGCTGCAATCGACGCCGCCGTTCACGTGGCGGGAGTGATCGAAGTAGACGAAGTCGGGGAGGTCGTAGACCTTCGTCCAGGTGACACCGGGGGCGCTGCCGTCGCCGAGCGGGCTGCCGTCCGGCTTCATGCCGAGGCCGGCGTAGATCCTGGCGATCTCGCTCGAATAGACCGGTCGCGGCTCGCGCTCCTCCGCGGTCGCCTGCTTCTCCTCGAAGCGGACGTCGCTGATCGGTGCGACCACGTACTTGTGACAGTTCATGCACAGGCCGAGGGGAGGAATGCCGGCGTGACGCCCCTCCTCCGCGCCGGTGTGGCAGTAGCGGCAGTCGATGGTCAACTCGCCGGCGTGAAGCCGATGCGAGAAGGCGATCGGCTGGGCCGGCGCGTAGCCCTCGTCGTTGCCGGGGAGGTTGACGTCCGCTCCGCCGAGCACCGCGAGGAAACAGAGCGGTGCGGCGAGGAGGAAGAGGATCCAAACGGTGCGGTTGGTCATGGCTTGATCAGCAGCGGATCTCCGCGCCCTTTCGTGCGTAGAACCACCAGTTGACGACGACACAGGTCGCGTAGTAGCCGGCGAAACCGTAGAGCGCGTACTCGGGGGTGCCGGCCTTGATCTGCGAGCCGAAGATCCTGGGGATGAGGAAGGCGCCGTAGGCCGCGACTGCCGAGGTCCAGCCGAGGACCGGGCCGGCCTGCTCCTTCGAGAAGATGATGGGGATCATGCGGAAGGTCGAACCGTTCCCGATGCCCGTCGTGGCGAAGAGCAGCACGAAGAGCAAGAGGAAGGGCATGAAGTACTGCTCGGGATGCGGCGAGCTGTTCGCCAGCGCGACGCAGTAGCCGGCGCCGATGGTCGCGCCGATCATCACCAGGGTGTCCCAGTGGGTGACCCGCGCGCCGCCGAACTTGTCGGACAGCCAGCCGCCGACCGGCCGGATCAGGGCGCCGACGCCGGCGCCGATCCAGACATAGGCCGCGGTGTTGGGTGCATCGGGATTGCGGATCGCCTCGGCCAGCGGCGAGCCGTCCTCGGCCACCCGGATGACGCCGAAGACGTCGGCCAGGAGCTTGGGAAAGGCGTTGGCGTAGCCGATGAACGAGCCGAAGGTCATGGTGTAGAGCCAGGTCATGACCCAGTTGTGTTTGTTGGAGAAGATCTCGAACTGTTTGTCCAGGCTTTTCTTCACCGGCGCCGGCGTCATCTTCTTCATGCAGAAGAGCGTCACGAGCACCGCGATCAGGACGATCACGAAGATCTTCAGGAGCTCGGGGAAGCCGCCCCAGGGGATGATCAAGAGGGCGATCGCGACGCCGGCTCCGATGTAGCCGATGACGGTCATCCACAGGTAGCGCCCGACGCCGCGGGCCGTGGGTTCGCCCTCGTGCTGCGGCAGGTTGTCCATGAGCAGGAAGGCGAGCAGGGCGAAGAAGGCCAGGATGGGAATCCAGACCAGGGCGGCGTTCTGGACCCACATCGTCTTGCCGGCGACCTCGTAGCCCTCGCCGCCGATCGCGCCGAAGGCGCCGAAGGTGATGATCCAGGGCAGGAGGAACTGCATCACGCTCACGCCGAGGTTGCCGAGCCCCGCGTTGAGGCCGAGCGAGAGGCCCTGCATCCGCTTCGGAAAGAAGAAGCTGATGTTGGACATCGACGATGCGAAGGCGCCGCCGCCGACGCCGGAGATGGCCGCCAGCACGACGAAGGTGAGGAACGAGGTCTGCGGGTCCTGCAGGGCGAAGCCGGCGCCGATCGCCGGGAGCATCAGCAGGATCGTGGTCATGAACTTGACGTTGCGGCCGCCGCAGATCGCGATCATGAACGAGTTGGGCACGCGCAGCGTCGCGCCCGCCAGA
>JBFIHP010000428.1:0-3810 GCA_041601735.1 Planctomycetota bacterium
GCCATCGAAGCGCAGGTCACCGAGAGCCTCTGACTCCAGGGCCCACCGCGATCCCGCGCGGCGATCCAACCACGCAGGTCAGGGAACGAACGCGGAACGGGCGCCGACCCCGAGAGGCCGGCGCCCCATTTCGTCGATCCTGACCGGACTACTCCACCCGCAGGATCACGGCGTTCGTCGTCCGGTAGTTGCCGGGCGACTCCTCGATCACGCCCTGCAGGGTCAAGGTCAGGGGGAAGGGAATCGCCGGACCGAGCCCCGAGTTCCAGGGCGTCATCGTCGACGACGTGAACTGTGGAGCGGCGGGGTTGAAGTTGTCGGTGTAGGTGAAGAAGAGCCAGTGCAGGAAGGCCGGCACCATCGGCTGCGGCGCGAACATCATCGTTCCGATGTTGAAGGGCAGAGGCAGCGCCGACTCCACGTCGGCCTCGCCGAGGAATCCGAAGATGACGAAGCTGGCCGGCGCGGTCAGGTTCGGGGGTTGCGCCATCGCGACCGACGAGGCCGTGCCGATCGGCACGGTCACCGTGCGGAACTGGCCACCCGTCGAACCGTTGATCTCGAGGATCGAGAAGGGCCCGCCGACGTTCTCGCCGACCCGCCCCGCCGACGCGGGATGATGGGCGAGAAGGCGCGCCTCGTAGCAGCCCATGTCGATCTCGTCGAGCAGAAATCGGGTACGCTGATCGAGATCGAGCGAGCCGATGTAGCTGTGACTGCCGTCGCCGGCATCGATGCAGGGTGAGCCCGGTTTCAGACGATAGTCGTCGAGGGCAGGATCGACGAAGAGCGGATCCAGCGCGTGGTTGCCGAATCCGGCTTCCGGCTGACTGAAGCAGCTGTTGGTGGCGGTGATCGCGCCGAGCGGCACGAGACCGATCCAGGGATGCCCCGGCGGGGGCGGAACGACGTTCAGATCGGGCCCGCCATTGTTGCGGATGATGCTGTTCGTGATCACGACCTGCGCCCACTCGACGGCTTCGATCATGGGGACGCCGGGCGAGTTCAAGTTGTCGACGATCGTGCAATTCGACACCAGGGCGTTTCGGGGGAATCTCATGGTCGACGAGCCGTAAGGGTTCGGCCCGTTCCCGACGATCAAGCAATCATGAAACTCGACCTGGGGCATCGGATAGGGCGTAGACGCGCTGCCGAAGACGGTGCCGTTCCCTCTGAACTCGCATCTCCTGAATGTCGACTTGTTTCCGGCGAAGGCCGAGTAGGCGCTGTTCAGGAATACCGTATCCTCGAACTCCCCCTGCCCCGAGGCCGCGATCACGACGCCCCCGCTCCCAGGTCCATTGTCACGGATCTCGCATCTGCGGACCAAGACATCGCCGTCCTCGGCCACGAGCCCCGCGAGAAATGTGCTGACGTTCTGATGTATCACGCTGTCCTCAATCGTGAGGTCGCACGAGACGTCACAGTAAATTCCGGCTCCATTGTCGGCCGCGCAGCCCTGAATCTCGCAGAAGCGGACGACGAGATCGGCTCCAACGATGTTCAATGGTGGGCCGTAGCTCAGCCCATCGAGGAAGATGCCTCCGCCGAAAGTGCTCGAGCCCCCGCTGATGGGCTTGGTCCCGCCCAGTCCGTTCGTGAGCATGAGCCCGTCGACGACCGTTCCGAAGGACCTCTCGACTTTGAGGCACGGAGCAGAGCCGCCCCCGTCGATAACGACCGTGCCGCGAGTCTGAGCCCGCAACTCGACGCTCTTGTCGGAGATCAGCAGATTCTCGAGGTAGGTCCCCGGGAGTACCTCCACGATGTCGCCGCTCAAAGCTGCATTGAGCGCCGATTGAATCGTCGAGAACCCCGTCCCTGGAACTTGAAGAGTCGCCTGGCTCGCTGCGTACTGCTGGGCGAGGATGACGACGATGCAGATGCGAAAGTAGTTTCTCACGAGTCAATCCTCCGAGATCTGCCACACGAGAGAAGACATGACCCAAGGCGAGCCGAAGTGGGTCTGCGGTGGCACGGGGAACGGGGGAAGCGGCAACGAGCTGGCCGGGTAGAACCCTCGGTGTTTGAGCTGGTTCGCGAAGTCCGTGAGGAGCGTCGGGTATTCGATGTCGTTTCCGATGAAGCTGGGCACGTCTGTCGCGCCTTGCTGGAGGTGGTCGGTGGTGACGCCCCAGATGAGCTGGAGCGTGTCATGTGGATTCTCCAGGTTGTCGATGTGCGGCGGGACGACGCCTCGGTTGTAGAGATCCCCCATGTAGAAGTTCCCACCGACCGCGAACAGCCTCACGCCACCATTCCACGGTGTCGACGATGTCCAATCACCGAGTTCCAAGCGCCAGTAGGGGTACTGCAATCCGTTGGTCAGCCCGAGAATCTCCCAGACGTAGGCCCGGTAGATCGGGTGCGGCGGCCCAACGGTGCCGTCGTAGACCCAGGCATTGGAGGTCGTCGGCGGCGCCGGACTGGGCAGGGGCGTCGGCGTTCCGGGAGGGTAGACGAACTTCATCCGATGATAGATGAGAGGCGTCGATGATGCACAATTGCAGGTGGCGAGGTCGAAGTAGGTGTCGTCGAAGTAGCCGTACTCCGTCAGGCAGTAGTTGGGGCCGTTGACCGTCCGATGCAGGGGATCTTCGTGTGAACGGGTCTCGCCGCGGAGAAAGGTCGCGGTCGCGAAGCGCCCGGCGATGTTGGCGGGGGTTCCGGAGAGCCACTGGAAACCCGCGGCCGGTGCGACCATGTGATAACTGAAGTCATTGTGACGGTAGGCGCCGCCGAAGGGCATGCTGTGCCCGTTGTAGGCGGGAACGTCGGCGTGCGCGTAACAGCCCGTGTGATGGGTGAGGGAGAGTCGCGCGCTCCAGAAGGCACTATCCTCGTCGTAGGAGCCGTCCGGCGTCTCCAGAGCGTAGTCGATGAAACCCTGGTAGATCGCCCCATGCGGGGCGTTCGCCAGGGGATCCATGCACACGGGTTGCTCGACTCCATAGCCGAAGCTCGGCAGCCAGATGGATTCGCCCTGGATCACGAAACGCCAGACCTGCCGGCGCAGATCGATGCTGGCAAACGTACGCGAGTACTTGGCGTAGCAATCGAAGCTCACGCCCGCCATGATCGACGCTCCGCTCTGGACGGTGATCGTGATCTTGATCTCGTCGCAGTTGTCGTTCAAGGCATCGATGCGGATGGGAATCGTCTGGGGCGTGTTGCCAATACCGGGAAGGCCGTACTGCTGGAGGGTCTGAACCGCGCAGCTCTCGAAGACGGCGTAGCTGGCGTCGACGAAAAGCGTGGAGGGGATCTGGTTCTTCGCGGTGCCCACGCTGGGCACGTTGGTCAGGACCGGCGCGATACCGGGCGCGATATGGCCGTTGTAGAAGCTGTCGTCAATCAAAGGCGGCGACTGAGCATGGATGCTCAGGCCCAGACAGGCCCAGACAGGCCCAGACAGGCCCAGACAGAATCAATGCGAAGGCACGCATGAAATTCCGCATGAGGTCATCTCCTTCCCGTGATGTCTCAGGGAGTCGGAAGACGGCCTCTCCATCCATCCTCCTCCCATACGCGAGATCGACGCTACACCCGGACCCGGCGGCCCTGCAAATCAATTCGGGGTGTGGCATTTCGCGCCGAGCAAGGCCGAGGGCCTCCAGCCGCGCCGTCATACCCTGCCGCATACGGTGCCATCATACGGTGCCAGGCACATTCCGCCGCATTTCGCCAACATGCGGTGCCACCCTCATCGCACTTTCGAGCCAGATGAGGGTGGCACCGATTGAGGGAGGAATGCGGCGAAATGTGCCTGGCACCGTACGGGGAAAAAGACGAGCCCGGAGACACCTTGCC
>JBFIHP010000429.1:0-3801 GCA_041601735.1 Planctomycetota bacterium
GAAGATGCGGGAGCGGACGCCGGGGCAGGGCGCGTGGGCCGCGAGTTCGAGGCTGCCCGACCAGACCTTGCGGCCGGCGGCCTCGCGCTCGGTCATGAACTCCAGCAACATCGCCGAGAGCTCCGGACGCGCACGCTTCTCGACGCCGAGGAGACGGGCGAGATCGAGGCCCATGAAGGCGGCCTTGAGGACGCCCCGGGCAAGGGCGTCGTCGTCGAGCGCGAGCGCGGGCAGCGCGGTGTCGGCGTAGGCCGAGCGGAAGACCGCCTCGTCGTTCTGACGGTGGGCGGCCTCGAGGAGCCGTCGCGTCGCGTCGTCGATGTCATGAGCGGTCAGGGCCCGGAGCAGCATCTGGCGCTCGTCGGTGTCGCCCTGGTCGAAGAGCCGGACGAGCAGGGCGTCCTCGGCCGTCCGGAGCAGGATGGCGGCCGCGAGGTCGCAGCGGCGCCAGCCGCGGAGGTCTACCCGGGCCGGGTCGCGGAGCGCCTCCGGTCCCAGCAGATCCCGGCCGAAGCGGCGGGGGAGGGAGGCGAGTCGCGCCTCGAGCGCCTCCGGTCCGCGCGCGCGGAGTTCATCCAGCTTCGTGGCCGCGTCGGCGAGGTGGTGCTTCTCGAGGGCCCCGAGCTCGCTCGCGCAGATCAGGCTCATGACCGCTTCATCGCCGTCGGGTCCTGACCCCGCAGGACCGAGTTGCCGTCGAAGGTCTCGGCCCAGTCGAGGCCCGGCTCGCGCAGCCACTCCTCTTCGCTGCCGCGACCGTCCCGACCGAAGAAGCCCACGGGGTTTCTCCAGACCAGGGTGTCGATCGCCTCGTCGTCGAAGCCGGCCTGGCGCATGAGCGCCACCGTCTTCGGGACGCTCAGCGGGTCGCTCACGCCCCAATCGCAGGCGGAGTTGACGATCATGCGCTCGACGCCGAATTCCTGGAGGATCTTGACCATCCGCTCGGGGCTCATCTTGGTGTTCGGGTAGATCGAGAAGCCCTGCATCGCGCCCGACTCGTGCGTGATCCGGATCGTCTCCTCGTTGCCGTGATCGAGGAGCACGCGATCCATGGCGATGCCCGAGGCCAGGGCGATGTCGAGGCAGCGCTGGAAGCCCGCCTTCTTGTTGCGGTGGGGGGTGTGCACGAGGATCGGCAGGTCGTGGTCGATCGCCAGCTGGATCTGGGCCTCGTAGTACTTCTCCTCCTTCGGCGTCATGTCGTCGAGACCGATCTCGCCGACGCCGACCACGCTGTTCTTCTCGAGATAGCGGGGGAGGATCTCCATGACGGCGTCGTTCACCCGGTCGTCGTTCGCCTCCCGGGGGTTCAGCCCCATCGTGCAGACGTGATGGATACCGAACTGCTCGGAGCGGTGCCGTTCCCAGCCGATCAGGGTGTCGAAGTAGTCGATGAAGCTGCCGACGTTGGTCCGGGGCTGACCGAGCCAGAAGGCCGGTTCGAGGACGACCCGGATGCCGGCCGCCCGCATGGCGACGTAGTCGTCCGTGACCCGGGAGAACATGTGGGAGTGCGGTTCGAAGATTCTGAGCGTCATGTCTTGTCCGTCTCGGGGCGACTCGAGGCCGCTCCCTGGCCGAGGATCGAGGGACTATAGCCCGGAACGCGGGCGATCTCCAAACCGGAGACGATCCCGGCTTGGGCAGCCCGGAACGAGCCCGAATGCGCCTCGGTTCATTTCCTAAGTTCCGACCTCACAAGGGCTTCGTTGAAAGGTCCCCGCTCTCGGCGTAGAATTCGCGCGATTCCGAGGCCTTGACCGGAGAGATCGCCGATGCGGTCCTTGTTCGCGCTGGCTCTGACCCTCGTCGTGCTCACGGGCTGCAAATCGACGAATGACTACCTGAACGATCTCGACGGCATGAACCCCGCGCCGCCCGCCGGCGCGAACTTCATGGTCGATCGGACTCTCGTCTTCGACGCGGGGCAACTCGCCCACGAGGCCTTCGCCGGACTCGCGACCGCGGACGAGATGCAGTTCTGGCAGCTGATGCGGGCGCTCAGTCACGCCTGCGAGTTCCTCGGCAAGGCCCGGCACAATCCTCTGCTGCAGGCCGGCGCTGCCACCGTGATCGGCACGCTGGTCTCGCGCTACCCGCTGCCGCCGATCGACCGGCCGCTCGAGCCCGTCACCGATCACGAACCTTCGATCGAGCAGATGAATCTCCTGCTGAACGCGCGCACGCCGCTCATGGTGGAGAATCGCATCCTGGGCCTGGAGTCCGCCGACCAGGTCGTCGTGCTCGAATCCCGCCAGTCGCTCGAGCAACTCACCGGCGAGCGGCTGGGCGACGATCCCGCCGCCTGGCGGGCCTGGTTCGAGGAGCGCAAGCCCGAGTACCTCGCCCGGTTCATCGCCGACTCCCGGGGGCCCCTCGAGTTCTTCGGTCGGCAACGCTATCGCGACGCCTCCGAGGCGCGCGGCGTCCTCCGCATCCTCTCCTTCTGGGTGGAGCAGTGGGGATACGCCGAGCTCGCCGACTACTTCGTGCCGGCCATGGAGTCCGTGGCCCGGCAGGCCTGCGTCTATGCCCTGGCCGAGTCGATGCAGCGCAACAAGGAGGGCCTCGTCCGCGCCGAGGTGGCCGAGGCCATGATCGTGATCCGGGACCCGGCATTCGGAGAGCCGCTGGCGTCGCAGCTGCCGCTCGAGCGCAATCCCTACGCCGCGAGCAAGATGATCCAGGCCCTGCGCTTCTACCCCTCGCGCACGACGATCGAACAGATCATCACGACGATGTCCCTGGCCGACGATCAGGTCATGGAGAACGGCGCTGCGGTCCTGCGGGAGTTCAGCGGCGAGGAGTTCGGCGCGGACCGTGATGCCTGGCTGAAGTGGTGGCAGGACGTCGGGGAGAAGATGTGGCGCTGATCGAGCCCCGGGTTCACTTCGACGCCGAGACTCGCGCCTACCGGGGCGTCGAGCTGCGTTCGCACTGGATCTACGAGACCTTCGACATCCAGGGCGACGCCGTCGTGGCCTTCGTGGGCCCCGTGGACGTCCGCGGCGACGATCTCGTCGATCTGGCGGATCGCAAGGACGGCCTCCACATCGCGGGCCGCTCGATGCTGCACCTCATCGTCGAGTCCTTCGGCCCCGACCTCGATCGCGCCGTCATGCTCCAGCGCCTGCTCGTGCTGCTCGCCGTGGAGGGGCTCCGCCGCGGCGGTGCGCGGATCGAGCGCCGCGGCGACGACCTGTTCCACGAGGGTGGCAAGATCTCGGTCTCGATCGCGACGATCTCGCCGGTGAGCTGCCTCGTCCACCTCGGCATCAACGTGACCAACGAGGGCACGCCGGTGAAGACCGCGGCGCTCGCCGACCTCGGCCTCGAACCGGAGGCCTTCGCCCGCGAACTGATGGCCGCCTATGCCGCCGAACTCGGCCTCATGAGCCGCGCCGCCGCCAAGGTGAGGGGCGTCCGATGACCGCGGATCGTTCGTCGGCCGGGCGGCGGGGGATGCTGGCGCTCAAGATCCTCGCCATGGCCGCCGCGATCTGGGTCGTCTCGCGCCAGATAACCTGGCACGACCAGCTCACCCTGACCTCGGGCGAGATCGTCTCGGGGCAGATCGAGCAGGACGGCCTGGCCGAGGAGGCCCCGGTCGTCGTCATCGAGACGGTCGGCGGCGAGGAGAAGTCCTATCAGGCCGGCGAGGTCGCGAAGAACGGCAAGAAGGTCGGCGTGGTCACGGCCTTCGCGAACCTGAGCCCCGGCTACTATCTCGTCGGCATGGGGCTGATCCTCGGGATGTACCTGATCGGCGTCTATCGCTGGAGCCTCCTCCTCGGCGCC
>JBFIHP010000430.1:0-3793 GCA_041601735.1 Planctomycetota bacterium
CATGCGCTCCTTGCCGCCGGCGCGGAGGCCGCCGAAGACCTCGTCCGAGATCTCGCCCATGGCGTAGTCGAAGACGGCCGAGATGATGCCCTCGCGCATCAGCTGCTCCATCGCGCGCCCGCCGGAGCCGACGGCGTGGAAGACGACGACCTCGAAGCCGGCCTCCTCGAGAAGGCGCTGCGCGAGCAGGGCGCCCTCGGTGAGGACGCCGAGGTTGGTCATGCCGACCACGGGGCGTCCGCCGTCGAAGCTCAGCTCGCGCTCGTCGGCGGCCATGCCGCAGGCCGCGGCGGCGGCGTTGGAGAGGACCATGCGCGTGAGGGGATTCAAGCCGACGAGGTCGCTCACCGAGAACATCATGGTGATGTCCTTGATGCCGACGAAGGCCGACGTGTCGCCGGAGGCCGCGGTCGAGACCATGATCTTCGGGAATCCGTAGGGCAGCTCCTGCATGACCCGGCAGGCCAGCGACGTGCCCTGGGTGCCGCCGATGCCGACCACGGCGCTCGCTTCGCCCCTGTCGATCATCTCGCGCAGGATGGCGGTCGCGCCCGCGGCCATGATCGGACCCGCCTCCTCGCGGCTCGGCTTCTCGAGCAGCGCGGCGAGCGACTTGCCGCCCGCCTTCGCGACCCGCTCGCGATCGACGTCCGCGGTCACCCCCGGCCGGCCGACCACGCCGACGTCCATGAGGCGGCACTCGAGTCCGAGTCGCTTCACCTCGTCGCGAAACCAGGCCGCCTCCTGCGCCTTCGTGTCGAGGGTCGCGAGTCCCACCACGACCGGTTCGCCGTCGGCGCGGCTCATGACTTCGCGTCCGGAAAGCGGAGGGCCGCGAATTCGGACGCCGCCCGGGAGACGGCGCGTTCGATCGGCAGGCGCTCGGTCGAGGAGCCGGTCCAGATGCCGTGGCAGCTGGTGTGGTTCAGGATGTACTGGGCGTCCTCGGGCGTCTCCATCGCGGCGCCGTGGGCGATGAGGAGGATGTCCTTCTTGAGCTTCCGGGCCATCTCGTTCACCTCCTCGGTGCGCCGCGCGGTCTCCTCGATGGTCTCGCCGGAGTCGAAGCCCTTGAGGCCGCCCTTCGTGGTGCCGGCGTGGAAGCAGAAGATGTCGGGCTGGGCCTCCGCGACGATGCGCAGGCTGTCCTCGACGTCGAAGGCCAGGGCGATCGTGACCATGTCCATCTCGCGACCGAGCTTCAGGAGGTCGATCTCGTTCTGGAAGGTGATGCCGGCCTTCTCCATCACCTCGCGGATCTGGCTGCCCTTGTCCACGTAGCTGATCGAGGGCCCGATGTTCGAGACCGAGGGCACGCCGCCGTCCTTCAGCCGCTGCAGCACGCTGCGCATGTCGCGCAGGGGATCGTTGGCGTTCAGGCAGGCGCAGACGAAGGCCTTGCCCTCGAGCGCCGGCAGGATGTCCTGCTCGGTGTACTCGATCGTCTGCCGGTTCGAATCGAGGATCGGCCAGAGCATCGACATCGTGCCCATGCCGTTGGCCCTGAGCCGCGCGCCGGGAAAGGTGTTGATGCAGTCGGCGCCGGCCGTCTCGAGGAGCTTCGCGACGAGCCCCGATCCCGCACTCGCGATGAAGAGCGGCTTGCGGGCCGCGACCTTCGTCCTCAGGCGATCCATGATCTCCTGCCTGGTGAATCTGGGTACGATCACGGTTCTGCTCGCCTTCTCAGCGTCGTGGTGATTCCCGGCCTCAGTCGCGCCGGGGGAAGTTGCCCTTGCGATAGACCTGACCGAAGCCGGAGTTGGGCGGATCGTAGGTCGCGGCGAAGTCGGTCCGGCAACCGCCCTGCGGAATGGACTCCTCGAGCCCGAGGGCCCAGAGGATGCCGTTCAGCGCCAGCCGCCGCATCGACTCCTGCTTGAAGTCGAAGGGGTGGCCGAGGGTGGTGAAGAAGATCCGCGCCTCGCCGCCGTCGCTCCGGTAGCTGCGCGTCCAGGCCACCGGGTTCGTGCGCGGGAAGCGGTCGAGCCGCTGCTCGTGGTTGGAGCGCAGCGCGCGCCCGTCCAGGAGCCGCAGGCTGTTCTCGGGAAGGGCGTCGCCGCCGCCCTCGACGTGGTAGAGCCAGGAGTAGGCGCCGAAGGGCTCGACCCCCCGCAGCACGGGATGTCCCTTCGCCTCGTCACGGATCGTGACCGCGGTCATCTCGTCCTCGCCGTCCGCGAAGTGCCCGTGATGGGTGATCCACTTCTGGCCGAAGACCGCGATCGGCCAGTCGTCGTTCATCGCGACGTTCGGGCTCTCCTTCGGATAACGAAAGGCGTGGGTCGCGGTGCGAAAACCGACCATCGGCTTGCCGCTCGCGGCGAAGTCCCGGACGCGCATCAGCTGATCGTCCGGGAGCTGGCGGAAGCGGGTGAACACCACCATGAGGTCGGCGTCCTCGAGCTCTTCGAGTCCGTCGATGTGGTCCTTGCGATTGGGATCGACCTCGCCCTCGTCCGAGAGCGCGTAGGCGACCTCGCAGCTGATCGGGAAGTCGCGCTCGAGGATCGCCGCTAGCATCGGCATCGATTCCTCCGAGCGGTACTCCTCGTCGCCGGTCACGAAGACGATCTTCAGATCTCGTGCCGAGTTCCCCCTCTGAGGAGAGTCGGAGTCGCCGCAGCCGAGGAGGCCGAGCGAGACGAGGGCGATCATCGCGATGGCGAGGCTGGATTGGGCTCTCAAGGCGCTTCCTTCCCGGCTTGTCGGCTGGCCACTTGACATTAAAGGTCGCGGGCTCTTTCATCAACTTCACCGTTGTCTCGCCACGAGCCCCGCTCGCCCACTGGACCCCGACAAGGACCGGCCGCCCCATGCCGTCTCTCGACCCTCGATTCCATGGCCTCTGCCGGGATCTCGTGCTCCTGATCGCCGTCCTCGGTCTCGTCTTCACGGCCGGCTGCGGCGATGACGACGACCGGGGGAGAGGAGTCCCCGCGGCCGACGGCCCGCGCTTCGAGTTCGAGCGGGCTGACAGCATCTGCCTGGTGGGCAATGCCCTGGCCGAACGCATGCAGCACTTCGGCTGGACCGAGACCCTGCTCCAGCATGCGCTCCCCGATCACGAGCTGTCGCTGCGCAACCTCGGCTTCGGCGCCGACGAGCTCACCACCCGCCAGCGAACCCAGGGCTTCGGCACCATGGACGAGCACCTCGCGCGCTGCGAGGCCTCGGTCGTCTTCTGTTTCTTCGGCTTCAACGAGTCCTTCGCCGGCGAGAAGGGCGTCGCCGCATTCGCCGCCGACCTCCGCGACTTCCTGCGCCACCTCGCGGCCGCCGACTTCAGCGGCCGAGGCGCTCCGCGCGTCGTTCTCTTCACGCCGCCGCCGCCCGAGGATCTGCAGGATCCGCAGCTGCCCGACCCGAACCTCGTGCGGGCGCGGCTCGCGCCTTACGCCGAGGCCGTCCGCCGGGTCGGTGACGAGGAAGGCGTCTTCGTCGTCGATCTCTTCACGGCCCTCGAGGACGAGCTGGCCGGGCCGGAGGACTGCAGCCTCAACGGCATCCATCTGGTCGAGGCCGGCTACGAGGCGCTCGCCCGCGCGACCCTCGCGGCCTTCGGCCTCGAGGTCACCGCATCGCGCGAGGCGCTCGAGCGGACCCGCGCCGCCGTCGTGGCCAAGAACGAGTTCTGGTTCCAGCGCTATCGCGCGACCGACGGCTACAACGTCTACGGCGGCCGGTCCTCGCTCAGCTACGACGGCGTGACCAACTTCGAGGTCCTGCAGCAGGAACTCGTCTACCTCGACGAGCTGACGAGGCGGCACACGGCGCAGATCCAGAGTCTGGC
>JBFIHP010000431.1:0-3788 GCA_041601735.1 Planctomycetota bacterium
CCAGGATGATCGCTGGACTCCGATCGCCACGGCGCCGGACGATCGCAGGGAGAAGGTGCGTGCCCTGCAGGCCCTCGGGTCGAAGATCCTGATCGCGACCGAGGGCGCGCTGCGCCTGATCGACCTCGAGACGGCCGAGATCAGCGACGTCACCGGCGAGCGCATCGGTGAGGTCCTCGCGCTCGCTCTCGACCGGTCGAGGAACCTGGTCTGGTGCGTCGGCCTCGATTTCATCGGCGAGCTGCGCTTCGATGCGGCGATGGCGCGCCCCGAGCAGGTCCGGACGCTGACGACGGCATTCGATCTCAGTCAGAGCCACATCCTCTCGACCACGGTCCACGCCGCCGCCGACGGTCGCGGCGGCCTCTACTTCGGCAGCCCGATCCAGGTCCTGCACTTCGCGGCGAGCGAAGGCATCAGGAGGCTGCGACGAGAGAACGGCCTGATCGCCGAGGGCGCGGCCGACTTCTTCCTCGACCGCGAACAGAACATGTGGATCGCCACGGCGCGCGGCGTCACGAAGATCATCACCCGGCGCCTCGCCGGCTACGACGCGGAGCACGGGCTCTACGGCGACGAGGTCTCGGCGGTCGCGCAGCTGCCCGACGGCCGGATCGTATTCGGTCACAACGATGCGGGCCTCACCCTGCTCGAGGGGGCGACGACGCGCAAGATCAAGCTCTCCGGCGCCACGCCGAACGGCCGCGTGATGGACCTTGCCGTCGGCGCGGACGGCACGGTCTGGGCGGCCTGCGAGTACCTCGGCCTGTTTCGGGTCCGGACCGACGGCCCGTCCGAGTCCATCGGCGACCGACAGGAACTCCTCCCGGCCCCCGATGATGCGGCCCTGAATGCCGTCGAATTCGATCGCCGCGGGCGTCTCTGGATCGGGACGAGCAAGGGCCTCTATCGCCTCGAGAACGATCGCTTCGTGCCGGTCCCGCTCGGTGCAGATTCGCCCTTTCCGAGCGTGCGCCGCGTCGTCCTCGGACCTAGCGGCCGCCTCTTCCTCGCGACGATCGCCAGCGGCCTGATCATCGTCGATGACGAGCGGATCAGCGTCCACGCTGAGCCGCTCGACCTGCGCAGCGTCTACACGGCGCTGGAGTCGAAGAGCGGGGAGATCTGGGTCGGATCGCGGGAGGGACTCTGCGTGCTGGCCGAGGGTCGCCTCGAACTCGCGCGGGATCCGAGCGTCCGTCGCCCGGTCTACGGGCTGGTGGAGGATGCCAAGGGTCGCCTCTATGTCGGCACGGACAACGGCGTCTACCGGCACGACGGCGAGCAGATCGACCACCTGAACAGCGAAAACGGCCTCTTCGGCCTGGAGGTCAACCGCGCGGCGACCTTCCTCGACGGCAACGGCCGGATCTGGATCGGCACCGATCGCGGCGTGTCGGTCTACCTCCCGGGCGAGGAGCGACGCGCCAGTCCGGGCCCGACCGTCGAGCTCCTCGAGATCGAGGCGGGAAGCGAGCCGCACCCGATCACGGGCGACTTCGAACTGCCGCAGGGCGTCCATGACCTGGCCTTCCGGTTCCGGGCCATCTCCTTCGTCGATGAGAAGCGCGTCCGGTTCCGCAGTCGACTGGAGGGCTTCGAGGACGGCTGGTCGGAGCCGCAGCTCCTCCCCCTCCGGGTCATCCGTTACCCCAACCTGACCTCGGGTCGCTACCGCCTGCACCTGCAACCGATCGACTCCGAGGGCCGCGAAGGGCCCGTCGTCGAGTCGCCCTGGGTCGAGGTGCCGAAGCCCTACTTCGAGGAGACCTGGTTCAAGCTGCTGCTCGGCCTGATGATCGCGCTGCTCGGTGCCGGAGCCTACGGGTTGCTCGCCCAGAGACGACACGGCCGCAAGCTCGAGGCCCAGGTGAGAAAGCGCAGCCTCGAGCTCGAGAGGGCCGCCGATGCCCAGGCCCGGATCACCCGACTCGATTCGCTGGGCGTGCTCGCCGGCGGCCTCGCCCACGACTTCAACAACCTGCTCACCGCGATCGGCGGCAACCTCGCCCTGGTCGGTCGCGACGAGAGGATGACCGAGGATTCACGGCACATGATCTCGCAGGCCGAGAAGGCCTGCGAGAAGGCCGAGAGCCTGACCCGTCAGCTGCTCACCTTCTCGCGAGGCGGCGCGCCCATGCGGGAGGTCGTGAACATGGCGGACGTCGTTCGCGAGGCGGTCGAGTTCTCGCTCGGCGGTTCGTCACTCGAGTGCCGGTTCGACGTGTCCGCGGATCTCCCGGCCGTGTTCATCGACGTCGGACAGTTTCACCAGGTCCTCTCCAACATCGTGATCAACGCCCGCCAGGCGACCTCCGATACCGGGCGGCTCGACATCCGGGTGCACGCGAAACCCGCCGGCAAGAAGGACGGACCGCCGAACGTGGTCATCGAGATCAGCGACGACGGTCCGGGGATCCCGGCGGACGTCCTGCCCCAGATCTTCGATCCCTACTTCTCGACCAAGGCGGAAGGAACCGGCCTCGGCCTCGCGATCGCGCATTCGATCGTCCACAAGCATGACGGCACCATCGAGGCGGAATCCAAGCCGAAGGCGGGCGCGACCTTCCGGATCACGATCCCGGGGACCGATCGCAAGCGCGAGAGGAACAAGGAGGCGACGACGACGCCCGATTCGATCAGCGGTCGCGTCCTCATCATGGACGACCAGGCCACGGTGCGCAGCTTCGCCCGCAGGGTCCTCGAGCGCCTCGGCTGCGACGTGGACGAATGCATGAGCGGCGAGGAGGCCGTCGAACTCTACTCCCAGGCCCGGCAGGGCTCGCGGCCCTATGCGGCGGTGTTGATGGACATGACCACGCCCGGAGGGATGAGCGGTCTCGATGCGAGCCGGCGCATCCTCGAGATGGACGCGAACGCGAAGATCATCGTCAGTTCGGGCTACTCGCAGGACGCCGCCCTCGCCGATTTCGAGGCGCAGGGCTTCGCCGCCCGCCTCCCCAAGCCCTATGGTCCGGACGAGCTGACCATCGCCATCGGCCGCATCCTCTGCTGATCGCGGACGCGCGATCGACTCCGGCAGGCCGGGGTCGATCCATCACCGGCGTTCGAAGGCGATCCGGCTCCACTCCTCGCGCGCGGCTTCGTCGATCTTCGAGTCGCGGACGATGCGCCGGGCCATCGGCACGAGGACGCCGTCGATCGAGCGCCAGTCTTCGAGGATCTCCCGGATATCCCGGGTCACGCCGTCGTTCAGCCGCCCGCGCCAGTCGAGCGCCAGGATGCGGTGGCTCTCGCGATCGACGAGCAGGATCGTGCTCAGGCCGTGCAGATGCAAGCGGAGCCGAAGCGCCGATCGCTCCCCCAGCTTCTCCTCACCTTCCAGGAGGGCGGCACTGAATCCGGGCTCGTGGCGCGCGGCGAGCAGGTAGCTCGGCAGGCGATGCGCGAGGCGCATCAGGTCGGTGGTCTCCGCGGCGCCGAGTTCGAAGCGGCCGGTCCTGTTCTGTTCGATCGCGGACTCGCCGATCTGCCGGAGCCACTCCGAGGCCTCGCCGTCCTCCGTCTCCGGTGGTGTCCAGGTGACGCGGTGCGTCACCGAGCCGTCGAGCCCGACCGTCATCGCAGTGGTTCCGACCCAGCCGCGCGACTCCCTCCTGGACTCGGCGCGGATGATCTTCAGCGCATCGAGGGCCGCGAGGACTGGACCGCGCAGGATCGTCGTCACAGCTATCGCTTCGCCAATCGAGCGAACATGGCGCGCTTCCGGGCCGAACCCGATCGCTTCGGCATCCAGTGGGGCGGGGCCTGCGGTCGCATGGGCCCGC
>JBFIHP010000432.1:0-3788 GCA_041601735.1 Planctomycetota bacterium
AATTCGCGGCGGAATGTGCCTGGCACCGTATGGGGGATCAGATGCGCTTCTCTTCCTCGCCTTCCTTGTAGGTCACCGAGTAGAGGTCGGTGCGGCGATCGAGCCAGTTGGTGGTCGAACCGCGGTAGCGGTGGCGGCGCAGGAGCTCGATGTCGAGGTCCTGCATGATGATGGTCTCGATGTTGGGCGTGCACTCGGCGGCGACGCCGTCGCGGTGGAAGGAGATGTCGGCCGGGGTGAAGATGCCCGACTGAGCGTAATGGATGTCGGCGTTCGGCACCTGCGGGAGGTTGCCGGTGCAACCCGAGAGCACGACGTAGACGTGGTTCTCGACGCAGCGCGCCTGGGCGCAGTGGCGGACCCGGAGGTAGCCGAGGCGCTCGTCGGTGTTGAAGGGGCAGAACAGGATCTGCGCGCCCTTCCGGGTGGCGATTCGGACGATCTCGGGAAACTCGATGTCGTAGCAGATCAGGATCGCGATCTTGCCGCAGTCGGTGTCGAAGACGTTGACCTCGTCGCCGCCGGCCACGCCCCACCACTTCCACTCGGCCGGCGTGATGTGGATCTTGTACTGGCGCTCGATGCTGCCGTCGCGGCGGAATAGGTAGGAGACGTTGTAGAGCTTGCCGTCCTCGACCGCGAAGTTCGAGCCGCCGATGATGTTGATGTGGTAGCGGATCGCGAGCTCGGTGAAGAACTCGAGGTAGCGCGGGTTGAAGTCCGCCAGCATGCGCGCGGCCTCGGCCGGTCGCTTGGCCTTGAGGAAGCTCAGGAGCTGGATGGTGAAGAGTTCGGGGAAGACGACGAAGTCACAGCGGTAGTCGCTGGCGGTATCGACGAAGTAGCTGCACTGGCGTTCGAACTCCTCGATCGACTCGATCTCGCGCATCATGTACTGCACGGCGGCGAGGCGGACGGTCTGCACCGGCTGGATCGAGCGCTTCTTGAACGGACGGTAGTCGATGTTCGTCCATTCCATGTGCGTCGCCCAGCCGCCCGAGTCCTCGTCGGAGGGCATGTAGTCGGCGGTGAGCATCTTGAGCTCGAAGCCGTTGGCGAGCTGCGTCGTGAGCACCGGATCGTAGAGCGACTTGTGCTCGACCAGTTCGACGTACTCGTGCGCGTTCATCTCCTCGGCGTGCTGGGTGTAGCCGGGGATGCGGCCGCCGATGACGATGCCCTTCAGGTTGCGCTCGCGGACGAGCTCCTTGCGGGCCTCGTAGAGGCGCCGCGCCAGCTTCATGCCGCGGTACTCGGGATCGACCATGATCTCGATGCCGTAGAGCATGTCGCCGTTCGGGTCGTGGTTGCGGATGTAGCCGCCGTCCGAGACCTTGCCCCAGTCGTGCCAGTTCGAATAGAGGTCGTAGTCGATGATCAGGCTGGACGAACTCGCGACGATCTTGCCGTCAACCTCGACCCCCATCTGCCCCTCCGGGAAGATCTTCTGCTGGCTCTCCCACTGGTCCATGCCCCAAGGCAGCATCCCCGGGAAGCAGGCGAGCTGCAGCTCGACCACACGATCGTAGTCCTCCATCCTGAGCTGACGGACCTTCACGTCGTACTGGTATTCGTCGAGGTCGATCTCGGACATGCGATCGGATCTCCGTTCCGGTTATGGGCTGGATCCTAATCGAAGGCGACCGCGACGAAAGGAGGGAATGGCCGGAGTCGAAAAGGGAAACGGCCCGCCCCGGTCGCGACCGGAACGAGCCGTTTCGTCAAGGAAGTGATCGGTCGGGGGTCAGACCGCCATCAGAGGCTCGATGACGATCGGCGCGCCCAGCTCCCGGATGACCGAGAGGATGCGCGTCTTGAGGGTCTCCTTCAGGAGCTGGTCGAGATGCACGCCGGCCGCGCCGCAGCGACGCTCCAGGCGAGCCTTGATCGCGACGAACTCCGGTGAGCCGAAGACGTGGTGGCCGGACATGATCGCCCGGTCGAGATCGGTGGCCCGGTGCGCCGCCCGGCCCATGGACTCCCAGGCCCGCGACTCGTGGGCGAGCTGGAGAAAGTCCGATCTCAGGACGAGCGACCGGGTCGCGTCGCAGAGCTGGAGGATCGTCCGGGTCTCGAGCGTGCCGAGCTCGGCGCCGATCGAGGCCGCCGAGATCCCGAGCGGATAGAGCAGGCGCAGCGCCGGCGCCCGGAGATAGTCGCATTCATGGGCGTGCAGGTAGATCCCGGAGAAGCTCGCCAGATCGGCGGCCTCGGCGACCACGGACTCGAAGGGCTGGAGAAGCGGGCCGGAGGCCGGACGATCGAGATAGCCGATGTTGCGCATGCCCTCGACCCCGGTCCCGGTGGGAGCGGCGACGAGGAGCGGCAGGCCGAGATCGCGCGCGGCCCCCCGACGGAGCGACTGCTCCAGGAAGGCGGCGAAGCGCTCGAGATTCGGATCGCGGCCGCAGCCGATCTCGGCCAGGGGATCGAGTCCGAGGCGCGTCGCTTCGTTCCGGAGGTGTTCGAGGAGCTCGGTCTGGATCGCGATCACCTCGTCGAGGGTCGCGGCGCCCGCGACATCGACGTGGACGAGTTCGAAGCCGTCCTCGAGATCGGCGCTGATCGAGTCCTTCGCCGCCCGCAAGACCTCGTCGAGGTCTCCGCCGCCGAGGGAGGGGCCGCCCTCATCGCGGCAGAGCGTGACGTAGCCGCCACGATCGCGGGCGCGGACCCGGTCGCCCAGGGCGGCGATCTCGAGGTCCGGGGCGGGATTGCGCCGGAGTGCGTCCGATTGCGAGCGACGAACCCGCAGCATCAGCGGCCTCGCGGCGTCGTTCGCCACCTCGATGGCGGCGTCCACTGCGTTGCGAGAGACGGCCTCGATGCCGAGCTGACAGAAGGACTGGCCGGCCAGCGCATCGAGAAGTTTGTCGGTGGCCATGGAGCCTCCCTCGTTCCGGGCTGGCGACGGCACCGCATGAAGATGCAGTCCGCCGCTGGAAGGGAGATCGGCTCAATCGCGAATGAACTTGAACGGCGCGGAAAAGAATGGCGCCGGGCGCCGGCCTCGCGGCCCGGGGCTCCATCTGATAGAAACCGGACATGGATCGGTCGAAAACCCTGGACTGGTTGCTGGTTACGCTCCTCCTGGGGCTGGCGGGGCTGTTCCTGTCCGGACTGATCGCCGTGGACTTCCTCACCGACGACTTCCACATGGTCCGCT
This sequence comes from Planctomycetota bacterium, assembly GCA_041601735.1. Classification (GTDB taxonomy): domain Bacteria; phylum Planctomycetota; family DRQF01; genus JACKGY01. The sequence goes on from JBFIHP010000432.1 coordinate 3,167, forward strand.
TCGTCACCTATGGACCGGAATCGACGGCGTCCTTCGATCCCGAGGACTCGACCGAGGTCCTCCGCTACTTCGCCATGCGGGCGACCGACCGCTTCCAGCTCTATCGCCCCCTCGTCGCGGTCTCGATCCGCGCGAGCTTCGACCTCCACGGTCTCGACCCCGTCGGCTATCACGTCGAGAACCTCGTCCTCCACCTGCTCGGCGGCCTCCTGGTCTTCGGGCTGGGGCGGAGCCTCGTGCCGGAGGGCTCGCGCCTCATGGCTCTGGCCGGCGCGGCCCTCTTCCTCCTGCACCCGCTGCAGATCCAGGTCGCGGCATGGACCGCCGCCCGCTCGGACTCGCTCGCCTGGCTCCTCGGCGGCGCGGCCCTGTTGTGGAGCCTGCGCCGCCCCGGCTCCTTCCTCGGTCCGATGCTCCTGCTCACCGCCTCGCTCTTCGCCAAGGAGTCGGCGCTGGCCTTCGTGCCCGCCGTCCTCCTGCTCGAGCTCGGATGCTGGTGGCTTGCCTAGCTTTCATATGCCAGAAGTACCTTGGAACCTAGAAACACTTCGCATTATCCTGCCCTATTCTCTCGTTCTGGCTGCGGTAGGATTGATTGAAACACTGCTTACATTAAATCTGA
>JBFIHP010000433.1:0-3764 GCA_041601735.1 Planctomycetota bacterium
GACCATGACCAGGCCGGGGATGGCGCTGAAGTAGCCGTCGAGGCTCATCGAGTGGTACATCGCGCCGCCGCCGAAGGGGTCGGTCGGCGTGCGCAGGATCGTCGCGAACTTCGCCCGGCCGTTGGTGGCCCAGTAGAGATTGCCCATGTGCACGAGCCAGTGCAGCGTGTTCAAGGCATAGTCGCCGAACTGGATCTCGGGCATGACGACCAGGTCGTCGTGCAGGCCGGCACCGCAGGCCGTGCCCACGGCGAGGGGCTCGTTGAGCGGGCAGTCGATGATGCGGTCGGGGTGGCGGGCCTTGAGGCCCGCGGTCGCGGTCATGACCCCGCCGAGGCGGCCCACGTCCTGGCCCCAGAGGATGCCGTTCTTGTGCTCGACGATGTTGTCGATCGCGGCGCGCACGGCGCCGGCGTAGGTGATGTGCGTCCGACCCTCGCCCGGCGACTCGGTCACCTCGGGGAAGGGGGGATAGATGTGCTCCCAGATCGAGTCCTGGGGCGGCTCGGGCTCCTCGCGAACGCGAGCGATCGTCTCGCGGACGAAGTCGATCTCCTCGGCCATGATCGTGCCGGGCTCGTGGTGCGAGAAGAAGTCGCGACCCGTGCCCTCGATGCGTCGCAGGCGGTCCGCGTCGGTCATGAGCCCGCGCTCGACCAGGGCCTCGCCGAAGCGGATCAGCGGATCGTCCTGCCCGAGATCGAAGGTGACGTCGGCGGCCGAGCTGTGACCGTTGAAGCGAGGCAGGTCGCGGACATGGAAGAAGACCGGCTTCTGTTCCTCCGAGGCGTAGCGGGCGGCTTCGAGGGTGGTGCGGTAGACGTCCCAGAAGTCGCGGCCGTCGCAGCTGAAGTGGCGGATGCCGAAGCCCTCGGCGTACTTCTCGAAGTCGCGGATGCCGCGGCCCTCCGAGGGCTCGGTCGAGATGGCGATGCCGTTGTCGGTCACCATGTAGATGACCGGGAGATTCCAGACCGAGGCGGCGTTCATCGCGTCGTGCAGGTCGCCCTCGGCGGTGGTGCCGTCGCCGATGATGCCCATCGCGATGCCGCCCTCGATGCCGCGGAAGCGGTAGCCCATGGCGTAGCCCGCGGCCTTGCCGAGCTGCATGCCGACCGGGCTCTGCACCGGCAGGATGCCGACCTCGGGCATGTGAAGGTGGTAGACCATCTGCCGCCCGCGGCTCATGACGTCGGTCTCCTTCGAGAACTGCTGGCGCAGGACGTCGAGGGTGTAGTCCGCGCGCTCGTTCAGCTCGCACCACATCGCGCAGAGCGCGCCGGAGCGGTAGTGGGGGATGATGCCGAAGTTCGCGGGCTTCACGACCCGGGAGAGGGCGAGCGCCGTGGCCGTGCCGTGGATCTCCTCGCCCGGCCCCCAGATGGCGAACTTCACCTCGCCCTTGTTGACCAGGCGAACGATGTACTCCTCGGTGGCGCGGCTGCGAACGCCGACGCGGTAGGCCAGGAGCAGCTCCTGGTCGCTGGGTTCGAGGTCGAGCGGCAGATCGGGCTGCCGCCTGGCGAGCGAGCTCTTCTTCGTCATGGGTGGGTCCGTGTCCGGGATCTCGATCCGGCCTTCGGTCGGCGGGGCGGATCGCGTGCGGACAATCTACTCCCGGGGGCTTCCGGAGACAACCGCGCCGATCCCGGCGATCTTCCGCATGTCCTTGTTCGACCGGTACTTCGGTATCATGATGGGAGCCGGCTCAGGATCTGGAGACGGCTCGGATGCGAGGCGCCGGCATGCTGAAGATCATCGTTCCCGCCGTCGTGCTCGTCGGCGCCGCCTGGTGGTGGTTCGCCGATTTCGAGGCGCGCGTCACCCTCGATCCCGCGATCGAGCACCAGGAGATCCACGGCTGGGAGGTCCTCACCCCGGCCTACTGGGAGCTCCCCGAACCCGAGACCTGGATGCCGGCGCTCCTGCGCGCCGGCTTCGTCGATCTCGGCCTCAGTCGCTACCGGCTCGAGGTCCGCTCCGGAGTCGAGGGGCCGGTCGATGAGCACGGCCGGATGGTCGCCGGGGAGATCGAATTCTCGGAGTACCGCCGCTACTGGTACCGCCCGATCAACGACGACGACGATCCGAACCACATCGACCGGACGCGGTTCCACTTCACCGAACTCGACCAGAGCGTCGAGAAGATCGTCCTGCCGCTTCGCGAGATGCTGGCCGCGGAGGGCCGGGCGCTCGCGATCAACCTCGCCTACGTCAGCTTCTCCCGTCAGAGCGAACCCTCGAAGGTGCACCACGACCCCGAGGAATACGCCGAGTTCGCGCTCGCCACCGTCCTGCACCTGAAGGAGAAGTACGGGATCGTCCCCGACACCTGGCAGGTGCTCCTCGAGCCGGACAACGGCACCGGTTTCACCGGGACGATGCTCGGCAACAACATCGCCGCTACACGCAGGCGCTTCGCGGCGAACGGATTCGGCGCCATCCGCTTCGTCGGGCCTTCGACGACCTCGGCCGCCAACGCAGTGCCCTACCTCGAGGCCATGCTGAAGGTCCCGGGCGTCCAGGAGGTGATGGCCGAGTTCAGCTACCACCGCTATCGCGGCGTAAGTGCCGAGGTGCTCGACGCGATCGCCGCCCTCGGCCGCGACCGGAAGATCCCGACGGCCATGCTCGAGAAGATCGGCGCCTGGGACGACGTCCTGCACGAGGACCTCGAGCGGGCGGAGGTCTCGGCCTGGATGCAGTTCGGGTTGGGTGGTCCCGACAATGCCGGGAAGGACGCCTTCTTCCGCGTCGATCGTTCCGATCCGGAGAAGCCCGTCGTCCGGGAGCACCCGAAGACCCGCTTCATGCGCCAGTACTTCCGCCACGTCCGATCGGGCGCCCGGCGCTTCGCGGCGACGAGCAGCGACGAACATTGCCGGCCGCTGGCCTTCAGGAACGCCGACGGCAAGCTGGCGATCGTGCTCCGCTGCGCGCGCGCCGGAACCTTCGAGATCGCCGATCTTCCGGCCGGCCGCTACGTCGTCGAGTACAGCACGAAGGACGAGCGCGCCGAACGACTGGCCGAGAAGACCCTCGAGAAGGGCGAGGCCTACCGCGGCCGCATCCCCGCCGCCGGCGTCGCCACCCTCATCCAGCTCGACTGATCTCGACCGCGCCCCGCGAGGCATTTATTGGAACGGACCGCTGATCCCGTACGTCCTCTGGGTGATCGAGGAGTTCCGATGCAGCTCGTCCTCCAGCTCAGCCGCGATTGCAACTACGCCTGTCGCTACTGCTACCAGCGGCACCGGGCGGGGCCGGGCATGACACCCGCGACGGCCGAACGGGCGATTCGCTCCTTTCTCGAGGCCGGTCATCGGCATCTGGCGCTGACCTGGTTCGGCGGCGAGCCCCTCCTCGAGCGCGGGGTCATCGAGGAGCTCCAGCCGCGACTCGAGGCCATCGGCGCCGAGTATCGGGCCCTGGTCACCGCCAAGATCGCGACCAACGGCGCGCTGCTGGACGAGAGCTTCGCCGCCTTCGCCCGGCGCCATGCGCTCTTCATCTCCCTCTCCCTGGACGGCGCTCCGGCGAGCCAGGAGGAGGGCCGGCCGGATCGCTCGGGCGCGAGCTCCGCCGCCGCCGCCGAGCGGGCCCTGGGTCACCTCATCGCCGCGCGGACCCCGTTCGCCACCTACTCCGTCGTGACGCCGGCGAATGCGCGGGCGCTCGGCGACAATGCCGCCTGGCTCTTCGAGCGAGGCAGTCGCGTGCTCGTGACCTCGATCGACTTCGGCGGCGACTGGAACGACCGCGCC
>JBFIHP010000434.1:0-3731 GCA_041601735.1 Planctomycetota bacterium
CATCCTTCCTGCCAACCTCCATGCCGCGGCTTGCCCCGATCGGAGTCTCGATCTCGAAGAAATCTCGGTTGCGGATCGCATCGAGGCCGTGGCCGGCCGGGGACGGAGCCGCGCGAGCCCGACCGGCGCGAGCACGAGGTCGGCCTGAAGGCGCCCGACTGCGTCCGGCGGCGAGCGCCGCTCAGGTCTCGGCTTGCAGCTCCCGCAGGAGCTTCCGGCGACGGGCGCGATATCGCTTCCTGGCCTTCTCGTAGTCCCGCGCGCGGACCCAGGTCAGGGCGCCGGCGAGAGCGGAGGCGGCGAACATGGCGATCGCGAGACCCCAGCGGTCGGCCATGATCATGAACAGTCCGAGCAGGGCCGGTGCGGCCGCGACGAAGAGGGCGTCCGAACGGGTCGGTATGAAGGTCCGGCCCCGGCGATCCTCCTGGATGTAGGTCCGGCGCCGTTTCCGCCAGGCGCGGTCGAGTCGCCGGAGCCGGGCTCGCTGCGGATCGAGGAAGCCGCGATCGTCCGGATCGGCGTCTCGCGCCCGAGCGAGGATGACGAGGCTGCCGCAGAAGGCGCAAACGAGTCGGCGCCGGCCGGCCCAGGCCTCGAGCGGTGCGCCACAGTTGTCGCAGTCGATGGTGACGAGCTTCAGGACACTCTCCTTCGGCCCCGGATCTTACCATCGAGGAAGAGTCCCCGGGGCCCGGGCTCGCGCGAGCCCGGGCGACAGGGGATCAGCCGCGCGGATCGGCGCAGCGCCCCTGGAAGAGGACGAGTCCCGTCGCGTCGTCGACGATGAAGAAGAGGAAGGGCTGGTCGCAGACGAAGGGGATGGGCTCGGCGCTCGGTCGCGCGCTGCCGCGCTTCATCACGATCGCGGTCGCCGCGGCCGCCTCGGTCCCGTGCTCATCGACATCGACGAAGGTCTTGTGGATCACCCGCGAGATCACGAGGCGCCCGGCGCCGTCGTCGATGCCGCTGAAGTCGGCCGCCGCCGCGTCGAAGGCGCGGCGCATGCCCATGGCTCTCAGGGCCTCGCGCAGCTCGAAGCTCTGCTCGAGCTTGAAGCGCGGCAGTTCGAGAGAGACCATCGAACGCTTGGACGCCATGAGGATCGCTTCCAGGCGCTTGCGATCGAGGGCCTTCTCGACGCTCGCGAGATCGTGCCGTTTCGTCGGCAGCACCACCAGCATGGACTGGCCGCCCTGGGCGTAGGGGATGCGGAGGGCCTGGAGGAGATCGTCCCCGACGTAGGCGTAGTGCCCCTGCCGTCGCATCATCGGGACCGTCACCTCCGCGCCCGGCTTCGTCTCGAAGGCCTGGTCGCGGGTCGCGCTCTCGCGGAAGGGATCGGCCCAGGCATTCTTGAAGTAGATCGCGTTGGTCAGGACGAGAAGCGTCGCGGCGTCGATCGCATCCTCGGGCAGGAGATCGCGGATCTTGTCCTGCGTATCCGCCGCGATGCGCTCGTTGATCGTGCGGCGCGCGGCTTGCGGATCGCCGGCGAAGTCGAGCTGGTGCAGCTCGCCGCCGAAGGCCGTCGTGAGGCGCTTCAGGTAGTCGGCCCGGAAGGGGTGGCCCTCCTGGCCCCAGAGCGCGTTCACGAGGTCGAGGCGTCCGCCTCCTTCGGTCTGGTCCTCCCCGTCCGCCTGCCGGCGCCTGAGTCGGGAGGGGATCTCACGATCCAGTCGGGCGATGAGCGCGGCCACCGCTCGATCGAAGTCCGGGCTCTCGGGGTCGAGGTCGCCGAGTCCGAGCACCCGGGCCATCTCCGTCGCGGTCTCGCCGCGGGCTCCGGCGTAGGCCAGATGGAAGGCCGCCGAGATGCTCCCCGGCGAGAAGAAGAGGTTGCCGTCCCGATTCAGCCGACTCGCCAACGCGAAGCCGAAGTCGTTCGAGGCCTGGACGATGGGCGTCTCCGTCGGGCCGGCGCCGATCTGGGCCGGGGCCTGCGGCGCCCCGCGCGCGAGGAGAAGGGTCAGGGTGGTGAGGAGGCAGCAAACGCGGTGATTCATGGCCGTGGTCCTTTTCTCGAGTCACCGCCATCGACGCCGGTCCGCCCGTGCGGTTCCGGAAAAAGTCGCGCCCGACCGGAGGCCCGGGTCGTGATTCTCTCATCATCTGCCGGAATCCACGGGAGCCGGGGGACTTGCCCTGCGTTCCTGTGGTGGAACAGGAGAAGAACCATGACCCGCTTCGCCATGCTCGTCGCCGTCCTCGTGACCGTCTCGCTGCTGCCGGGCCAGGAGCCGGCCGCGCGTCCAGCCGCGGAGATCATCCGGGAGTTCCGGAGGATCGCCCTCCCGTCGTTCTCGAGCGACAACAGCCCCGAGGGGCGGGAGCGATTCCGCAGCGCGCTCGAGGCCGGCTGCCGCAAGCAGGCGGCGCTCGCCCTCGAACTCTACCGCCATCATCCGGGACACGCCGAGACGCCGAGGCTGCTCGGCATGCGCTGGGCCGTGATGACCAACACCTTCGGCGCGGGCGAGGAGGTGATCGCGGAGGTCGGTCGGGTCCTCGAGAAGGAGAAGAGCCCCGAGATCCGCAAGGAGGCCTACTTCGCCGCGATGCACGCGGCGATGACCGTGCCCGGCATCGCGCTCGATCGTCGCCGCGGGCTGATCGACCGCGTCTTCGAACGCTATCCGGACGACGTCCGTTGCGGTCATGCCTACGCCAGGATGGCGACCGACTGCATGACCGACCCCGTGGAGATGCGCAAGATCGCCGAACTCGTCCTCGAGCACTGGAGCGAGGATGCCTGGTGCCGGGCTCCCGCGCAGGGGCTCCTGAACAAGCTCGACCGCGTCGGGAAGGTCCTCGAACTGGACGTCGATGCCCTGAACGAGGACGTCCGCGTGCCGACGGTCGCCCCCGAGCACGATCGGACCTTCGTCGTCCTGCGCGGCACGGTCTGGGACCGCGAGAAGCGCCTGAAGGAGGACCGGGCGATTCGCGAGATCCGAGATTCGGGCGCCCGGGTCGTCGAGATCTTCTGCTGGAAGCACGAGGAGGGGGCCGAGGGACTCCGGGCCGAGATCCGCGAGCGCGGCATCGACTGGCCGGTCCACTACGCCGGCGAGACCATGAAGTCGCCGACGAAGGGCCGCTGGGCGACCAACCGCACGCCGCTCTGGTATGCCCTGGACGAGAAGGGCCGGGTCACGAACGTCGGCCACGACCTCGATCTCGCCGCGACGCTCTTCGCCGAGAAGGAGCCGGCCACGGCCCCGAAGGGCCGCAAGATCTGATCCAGGATCGGGCCCTGCGCTCCGCGCGTCGCTCCTGGACTCAGGGAATCCGGACGTCGTCGCCGTCCATCTCGACGAGGCCCATGGGATTGCCCGCCGGGTCGCGGAAGAGTCCGAGGACGACGACGCCGGGCACCTCGAAGCGCGGCTTGTCGATCGCTCCGCCGCGCTGCTCGACCTCGACGAGCTTCGCCGCCACGTCCGCGACCCCGACGTAGATCCGCTTCTCCGCGGGATCCGCGCGGATCGCCGCCTGCAGCGGCGAGCTGACGGGGACGGGGAAGGTCGGTGCGTCCGCGTTCCAGTCGAAGAGGGCGGAGTAGAAGTCCTGGAGCTTCTTCGCGTCGGGTCCCGCGAAATCGACGAAGACGATCGGTGCCGGCATGTCGCTCTCCGGTCAGGCCTTGAATCGAGACGTCATCGGACGAAGGGCGGGCAGAAGCCGCGCCGCCGTCGCGCCCGAGCCTAAGCAGATGCGACCGGAGGGCA
>JBFIHP010000435.1:0-3725 GCA_041601735.1 Planctomycetota bacterium
CTGCGCGCTGACGTAGTCGTTGCGCTTGTGGCCGGAATCCCAGCGCACCAGCTCGCCGAGCAGGCAGGAAGAGACGCCGATCCTGATGTCGTCGATCAAGGGCTACTCCAGCCGCTTGATGACATGGAAGCCGTAAGGGCTCCTGCTCTCGCGCGGGTTCTGCTTGGGATCGTAGTCGGCGACGGCGCATTCGCCCACGTCGAGGGCGTAGGCGACGTCGCCGAAGGCCCGCGCCATGTTCTGGCGCATGAAGATGAGCGCCCGTCGATCCTCGCGGCCGGTCATGATCATGGTGTAGATGCCGGGATGCGAGTCGTGGGTGTGCTCCTTGACCAGCGCGTCCATGTCCTCGCCGGCGCGGATGCGATCGCAGAGCGAGCGCGCGAGCTTCCTGGCCTCGGCCTCGGTCGGCAGGTTCGGCTTGGGCAGGGGGCTGCCCGCGACGCCGATCAGGATGTGCTGCACCTTGACGCGGTTCGGGGCCTGCCAGCCGGCCGGCTTCGGGCTCGGCAGGTAGCTGACCTCGGCGGGCTTCTCGGTGGGCTCCTCGGCCGGGGTCTCGTTCGCGGACTTCGTGTCGGAGGTCGCATCGGAGCCGGAGCTGACGCTGGGGCCGCGGTCTTCGATCGACTCGCTGCAAGCCGCCAGCAGGAGGGTTCCGATCATGACGGTGATGATGGTTGCTTTGCTCATGGCCGGATCATAGCGGATGCCCCGGCCGAGAAAAGAGCCGCCCCTGCGGGGACCTGGACGACGCGATCCGGGCGCGCCCTCCCGACCGCGCCCGGGAAGAGGTAGAAGGGGAGCGCCGCGAGACGATCGGAAATCCGGAGCAACCGCGATCATGGGGAAGAAGAAGGACTACGTGCTCGAGAAGGCGCTCCAGGGAGATCTCGACGCCATCGAGAACATCCTCGGCCAGGTCTATGCGCCGCTCTTCGACCTCGGCTATCACCTCTTCGGCGCGACCGAGCGGGTCGCCGCGCCGCTCGGCGCCGCGCTCGAGGTCCTCGGTCGCCAGCTCGCGGCCGGCAAGCTCGAAGGATCGACACCCTTCCTCGCGGCCGGTCGCGCGCTCATGGTCGATCTCGAGGCGAGTCTTCCGCCGGCGATCGGGTCGGCCGCGCCGCTGGTCGCGGGGCTGGACCGCAGCGAGGCCCTGGCCCTGCTCGCGCGCTGCGCGCTCGATCTCGACGACGACGAGATCGACGAGGTGCTGGCGCTCGCTCCCGGCCGCGGGGCGAAGCTCGCGGAGCTGGGCCTGGCCGCCGCGGCCCGCGACGAGAACGAGTTCCGCGATCGCCTCGACGAGATCTCCGCCGGCGTGTCGTTGCCGGAGGGTCTCGTGGATCGCGTGGTCGAGGGTCTCGCGGACGACTGAACGAAGAAGGGCCCCGGATCGCTCCGGGGCCCTTCGAAGAGACTCAGGGCATCAGCGGCTCAATTCGTCTTCAGGACGACGCCGTTCGAGATGCCGAGGTTCCAGGAGTTGAGGCCCGGCTCGATGATCAGCGCCTGGAGGTGCAGGTCGAGTCCGGACAGGACCGGCGGGATCTGGAAGCTGTAGTTGAAGCCGAAGGTCTGGGGCAGGACCGGCGGGATCACCTGGCCGCCGATCAGGAGCTGCAGGCCGTCGATGAAGACGACCGTCGGCGTGAGGCCGCCGGGGTTCGGGGGCGAGACGCCGTCGTCGAGCCACCAGCCGGTGCCGGTCGGATCGCCCGGGATCGACTTGACCGAGAGCGAGGCGCCGGCGCCGTAGATCTGGTAGAAGGCGCTGAAGGGCTGGAGTTCGGTCGTGCCGCCCGGCGAGGTGAACCAGATGTTGACCCAGTCGAAGACGGCGAGACCCGCGTGGACGCCGGTCGGGTCGTTCAGCGAGCTGCCGTTCACCGAGATGTTCATCACGAAGTCGGTGCCGTTGCCGGGATAGGTCGGCGGGATCGGCGGCGCGACGATGGCCGGCAGCCAGGGCGTGACGCCGTCGTTCTTCGTCCCCGCGCTGTGCGCGAGGCCGGAGGGGACCGTGGTGTGGGCGACGAAGAGATCGCCCGGCAGATCGGTCGCGCGGGTGATCGACTCGCCGTCACCGTCGCCGAAGGCCGTGCCCGAGCCGTAGGCCTGGGTGTCGATCTGCACGAGCGCGGCGTCGAAGAGCGTGATGCTGTCGTTGCTGTTGTTGAGGCCGACCGCGCCGGTGCTGGCCGTGACGCCGGTGGCCCAGCCCATGGCGTTGAAGTTCGTCACGTCACCGCCGCCGAAGACGACGATGGCGCCGCCCGCGGGCAGCATCGTGCCGGTCGCGAAGACGTGGCGCTGACCGAAGCCGTCCCAGAGCTGCCAGCCGCCGATATCGACCGTGCCGGGACCGGCGTTCACGATCTCGATGAACTCGTCGTCGGTCGTGCTGAAGTTGCCGTCGAGGTTGGGGTCGATCGCCGGCGGGCCGGAGGGATCGTTGCAGTACTCGTTGATGTAGACCTGGGCGCCGACGGCGCCCGTGAACAGGGCGGCCACGAGCGCGATGAGGGCGATGTTGCGGATGCGAAGCATCTCTTCACTCCTAGGATTCTCTTGCCGTTGGGGGGGGGAGCGCGGGCTCCTCGGGGGTACACAGGTGCAGGATGTCAGCCCGGAGGGACGGGATCAACGGGGCCGTCAGGACCTTTCCGGTCAGGCCCTCGGCGGCCCGGCCGGCGACCCGGGAGACCCGCCGCAAGTCTCTTGCCGCGGCGGCCTTCTCGCACTCCGACCGACCGACCCCCGGCCCGTGGATTTCGGAACGAGGCCGCACGGAGATGAAGAAGGGGGCCGGCGCGCGGCGCCGGCCCCCTCGTCGAAAACTCCGGTTCCCGGATCGACTCAGTTGATCTTGAGCTCGACGCAGTCGTCGATGCCGAGGTTCGCGCTGTTCAGGCCCGGATCGACGATCACGGCCTGGAGCATCAGCGAGAGACCCTGACCGCCGACGATCGGCGGGATCGGGAAGGCGTAGTTGTAACCGAAGGTCGGCAGGATCGGCGTGAGGAAGGTCGGGCCGCCGAAGCCGATGCCGTCGATGAAGGGAACGATCGTGGTGACCGCGCCCGGGTTGGTGCCCGGCACGTCCAGCCAGAAGCCGCCCGGGGGGGTCTCGCCGGGGATCACCTGCGAGACCAGCGGGGTGCCGGTGAAGAAGAGCTGGTAGAAGGCGCTGAAGGGCTGCAGCTCGGTCGTGCTGCCCGGCGACATGTACCAGAGGTTGATCACGTCGTTGGCGTTCACGGTGATGACACGCGTCGGGTCGTTCGCCGGGATGTTGTTGACCCGGACCTCGACGTCGAAGTCGGAGGTGTTGCCGGGGTAGGTGGGCAGGACCGGCGGGGGAATCACGGCCGGCAGCCAGGGCGTCATGCCGTCGTTCTTGAAGCCGGCGCTGTGGAAGACGCCCGCGGTCACTAACGAGTGCTTGTTCATCACGTCACCGGGGTTGTCGGTCACGCGGGTGATCGACTCGCCGTCGCCGTCGTCGGGGCCGCCGGATCCGTAGGCGTAGGTATCGATCAGAGCCAAAGTCGCGTCGTAGACGAAGATCGTGTCGCCGCCGTTGTTCAGACCGAGCGATCCGGTCGAGGCGAGTACCCCCGTGCCGCCGCCGAGGGTGTTGAAGTTGGTGACGCTGCCGCCGCCGAAGACGACGATCGCCGCGCCAGCGGGCAGCTGGGTGCCGGCGGCGAAGGTGTGAC
>JBFIHP010000436.1:0-3714 GCA_041601735.1 Planctomycetota bacterium
CGAAGCTCGACGACCTTCATCCGCATTGTCGGTGTCCGATGCCGGCCTGTCGGGCCGGCGCTCCTCGGGCGTCGAGTTCGCAAGGAGCGCCGCTCTGACAGAGCGGCATCTCGAAGCTCGACGATCTGCGTATGTCGTCGTGGCTCTCGATGTCGGCCCGTCGGGCCGGCGCCCCAGCTAGTCGAAGGTCTGCGCCATGATCCCGAGGCCCAGGAGGTTCAGCGCCAGGACCAGGGCGCAGAGCGCGAGCATGCCCTTCATGAAGGGCCGCTTCCGGCCGCGGAGCTTCGCGATGAGGAAGGCGGGGATCATCCAGGCGACCTGCATCACCCCGACGTAGGCGAGCCACTCGGGCTTGAAGTTGCCGATCACGGAGATGAAGGGAAACTGGAAGGCGAAGGCGACGATCATGCCGTCGGAAAAGCCCGGGACCTTCGTTTCCGGCTGCGTCGCTGTCTCGACCGATTCCATCGTCCGCGTCTCCCGCTCACATCATGGGCCCGGAATTGTAGGACCCGGCCCCGACGATCCGAAGGCCCCCTTCGGGATCTTGCTCCCCGATTCCCTCCGTTGCCCGAGAAGCGCGAGGGCCGGTCTGTCAGACCGGCGCTCCTGGAGCGCCGACCCGCGAATCTGCTCGCCGAGAGCCCAGGAGCGCCGGCCCGACAGGCCGGCATCTTCAGCCATACTGTTGGTCAAGCGAATTGAAGATCAGAGCCGAGCAGAGGCCATTGAGGAGGAACCATACGACTCCGCCAATGAGGAGTCCATCGGCAAACGAACGCGGGTTTCGTCGGTCTTGGTTGAGGACTCCGATTGCCACGACGAGCACCATCGCGATGGGACTGTAGAAGAGAAGCAGAAACGGACTGCTGATGCCGATGATGGTCGCCGTGACCCAGCCCCAGAGAAAGTGAAGTTCTCTCTCGGTCGGTTCCACTTCGCTCGAGGCAGGTTTCCTCGTCGCGCCGCCCCCATCGTCCTTGCCGCTGTCGGTCATGGCTTGACCTCAATCATGACAGGGCCTCGAAGCCGCGAGCCAGACGGCGATCACGCCGAAGCAGAGCGCGCAGAGGACCATGTCTTTCAAGAAGCCCGCTCGCGCGCCTGCGACCTTCGCGATCACGACCGCTGGAGTCATCCCGATTACCTTTCGGAATCCGACGAAGAAGAAGACTCCGGCGTCGGCCGCGGCGAGGATCGTGCCGATCGCGACCTGGAGCGCCGAGCTTGCTCGGCCGTTTCGGGCAGCTTGCTGTCCGATTCCCTCCGTTGCCCGAGAGGCGTGAAGGCCGGTCTGTCAGACCGGCGCTCCTACCACATCGAGAGGAAGGCCGCCGAGCAGATGCCGTTGATCAGGAACCAGAGGATGCCGCCGAAGAAGAGGCCGTTGGCGAAGGACCTCGGATGCCGGGAATCGCGCTTGATCAGCCCGATGATGACGACGAGGAGCATCACGATCGGGCTGAAGAAGAAGGCGATGAAGGGGCCCACGATGCCGAAGGCGGTCGCGGTGACGAAGCCCCAGACGAAGGGGGCCCCGCTCTCCGGAGCTCTCGTCTTGCTCGAGACCGGAGCCTCGAAGGGGCGCCGTCCTTCATTCGTCTCGCCGTCGCTCATGTCGCGCTCAAGCATACCAGGGCCCGGAGAGGGCCAGCCAGGCGATGATCACGCCGAAGCAGAGTGCGCTGAGCAGGAAGAGCACGACGCCGCAGAGGACCATGCCCTTCAGGAAGCCCGGCCGCGCGCCCATGAACTTCGCGATCACGATGGCCGGGATCATCCAGATCACCTGCAGGATGCCGATGAAGACGACCATACCCCCACCGCTGGCCGTGAGGATCGCGCCGCCCGTGACCTGCATCGCCGTGGCGATGAGGAAGCCATGGAGCACGCTCTTGCCGGTCCGGTCGTCGTCGACCCGAGCATCATCATGGTCGCGGTCGCTCATGCCTTCTCCTCCAGAACTGTCCCGCCCCGGCGCAAGGGTCCGAGCACGCGCTCCTCGAGATCGCCGCGATAGAACATGTTGTAGGTCTCGAAGGGGATGATCCGCAGGTCGTCCGGATGCACGATGTGCACGCAGCTCTTCTTGACGCTGCGGACGTCGAAGTCGTGCGCGTCCATGAAGTGCATGATGATCACCCGGAAGAGGTTCGAGTACGAGATCTTCCCCGGCAGCGCGAACTTCGGCAGGCAGCAGAGCAGCGACTTCAGGCTGTCGATGCCCGACTTCGGCGAGTGCGCGGTGGAGAAGGCTTTGAAGATCTTGTCCTTCAGGTCCTCGTCGCGCTCGAAGACGATGGTGTTGCGGCCGCCCTCGATCAGGACCTTCGGGTCGAGCATGCCGGTGAGCGGCGTGATCTTCGAGCCCTGCTTCAAGGCGTAGGCCATGGCCAGGGCGTCGGGATGGCAGGGCACCGGGATGACGTCTTCGGGTCTGAAGAGCGTGGTCTGCTCGAGGATCTTCCGCCTCACCTCGCTGAGGGTCAGGCGATCCCGGGCCTCGTCGTAGTTCTCGTTGCGGCCGGCGTCCTGGATGGGCTGCAGGGTCACCCCGCGGATGCAGGGCTGCTTCACCGCCCAGTCGATGATGGTCCCCACCTCGTGATCGTTCAGGCCCTTCTTCAGGGTGACGACCAAAGTCGTCGAGATGCCGAGCTCGTTCAGCCGTTCGATCGCCTTCCTGCGCACCTCGCGCAGATCGGCGCCGCGCAGCTCCATCAGCGCCTCCTTCTCGAAGCTGTCGAACTGCAGGTAGAGCTCGAAGCCCGGCATGTAGTCCGCGAGTCGCCGCGCGAAGGCCTCGTCCTGGGCGATCCTCACGCCGTTGGTGTTGACCATGAGGTGCTTGATCGGCCGGGCCTTGGCGGCGTCGAGGATGTCGAAGAAGCGCGGATGAAGGGTCGGCTCGCCGCCCGAGAGCTGGACCACGTCGGGCTCGCCCTCGTTGGCGACCACCGCGTCGAGCATGGCGACGACCTTGTCGTAGTCGTGAAAGCCCGGCCGATGCGGCCCGCTCTCAGCGTAGCAGACGGGGCAGCTGAGATTGCAGTGATCGCCCAGCTCGACCAGGGTCAGGCAGGAGTGCTGCTCGTGGTCGGGGCAGAGCCCGCAGTCGTAGGGGCAGCCGTACTTGATCGGGGTGTTGAAGCGCTGCGGCATCTCCGAGGGCTTGATGAAGATCTCGCGCGAGCGCCGGTAGTAGTCGACGTCATCGGCGATCAGGACCTCCTCGCGGCCGTGTTCGGGGCAGCGCTTCTCGAGGAAGACCCGATCGTCCTTGAAGTAGATCTTGCCCTCGACCTTGCGCAGGCAGGTCGAGCAGACCGAGATCGCGACGTCGTAGTACTGGTAGGGACGGACGCGGTGCGTCATGAGGGAATCTCCTCGATGAGGGGTTTCCGAAACGATGCCCAGACCCGGGCCTCGTGAACGAGGCCGACGAGACAGGCCCACTGGATGCCGCGCAGGCCGAGCAAGAGCTCGTAGGGCTTCAGGAAGTCGCAGAGGAACCGAAAGGCGAGGTAACCGGTCAGGAAGGTCGCGAAGAGCGAGCCCTCGGCATGAGGTCGCAGGCCCTTCCACCAGATGTAGAGGCCGAGCAGGGAGACGAAGGCGATCTCGTAGAGCGGGGTGGGGTGGCGCATGACCTCGTCGCCGAGATCCATGCCGAAGGCCGAGTCGGTGACCGCGCCGACCGTGTCGTCGTGC
>JBFIHP010000437.1:0-3713 GCA_041601735.1 Planctomycetota bacterium
CGTCGAAGCCGATCCGCACGCCGACGCGGTCGGGCCGCCGCTTCGCCAGATCCCGGAAGAGGTCCTCGAAGCGGGTCTCGCCGCTGCCGAGCGCGATGACGGTGGCATCCTCGTCGATCAGGCGTTCCAGCACCGGCGCGACCAGATCGAGGCCCTTCTGGGCGACGAGGCGGCCCACCATCCCGATGAGCGGTCGATCGAGACGATCCAGCGTGATGCCGGCCTGCTCGAGGAGAGCTCCCTTGCAACCCTTCTTCCCCGACATCCGGCCGGGCTTGTAGCGATAGCCGATCCGCTTGTCCCGAGCGGGGTCCCAGACCTCCGTGTCGATCCCGTTCAGGATGCCCGAGACCTTGTCGGAGAAGGCATGGAGCAGCCCCTCGAGCCCGCAGCCGAACTCGGGCGTCATGATCTCCTTCGCGTAGGTCGGACTCACGGTGTTCACGCGGTCCGCGAAGTGGATGCCCAGCTTCATCAGGTTGACGGCCCCGTGGAACTCGAAGGGCTGCCCGGGCCGGCAGAGCTCCGGCTCGAAACCGATGGTGGTCATCCGCTCGCGGCCGAAGACGCCCTGATAGGCCAGATTGTGGACCGAGTAGACCAGGCCGGTTCGGGCGAAGACCTCCTCGCCGGCGTAGAGCGACCGCACGTAGGGCGCGATCAGGGCGGTCTGGAAGTCGTTTAGATGGATCACGTCCGGGCGCAGCCCCAGGCACTTGATCAGCTCGACCACGCCCTTCGAGAAGAAGACCGAGCGCTCGAGTTCGTCACCGAAGGGGCGGCCCTCCGGATCGTTGTAGATGCCGGGGCGGCCGAAGAAGCGATCGTCGCCCAGAAACAGCACCGTCGATCCGCCCGGAAGTTGTCCTCGCCAGGCCCTGAAGGGATGATGTTGGAAGTCGATGCCGACGTACCAGTCCTTCGGAACCTCGACCGGCTCGAGGCCGAGCGCCTCCGGGTCGATCTGGCCGAAGCGCGGCATGATCAACGTGCAGTCGACGTCAGCCCCCCGGAGGGCGTCCGGCAGGGCGCCCGCGACGTCGGCGAGTCCGCCGACCTTGGCGAAGGGAACGGCTTCGAAGGAGACCAGAATCGTGGAGAGGCTCGCAGTCATGGGCCGGATTCTACTCGACCGGGACGCGAGCGGCGAGCATACGCCGCGGGCGAGGGGCGCAGCGGGACCGATCGCGACCCTGCTCCTGCTGGTCCTGCTCGCGGCCTGCGGCGACGAAGCCGCCCCGCCGGCGGCGATGGATCCCGCCCTGACCGACCTCTCCCTCCCCCTCCTCGCTCCCGATCGCGGCGACGCCGAGGCTCGGGGTCCGATCCACTTCCGGGACATGGCCCGGACCGCCGGCATCGACTTCCGGGTGAAGGCGGGGACCGCGGACAAGCTCTGGATCCCGGAGACCATGGGCCAGGGCGTCCTGATCTTCGACTTCGACTCGGACGGGGACCTCGACCTCTACTTCGCCAACGGCGGCGAGCTCCGCGCGCCGCTCTCGGGGAAGACCTTCCACAACTCGCTCTGGCGCAACGAGGGCGACTGGCGCTTCACGAACGTCACCGAGGGCTCGGGCCTCGAATGCCCCGACTGGAGCTGCGGCGTCTACAGCGTCGATTACGACGCGGACGGTCACGACGACGTGTTCGTCACGCAGCTCGGCAGCAACCGGCTCTTCCGCAACATCGAGGGCAGCGGACGCTTCGAGGACGTCACGGAGCAGGCGGGGCTGGCCGACGATCAGTGGAGCACGAGCGCGGCCTTCTTCGATGCCGACGGCGACGGCGACCTCGACCTCTACGTCTGCAACTACGTCATCTTCGACCTGCGGAACCCGCCGAACGACGGCCTCCCCTGCACCTGGCGCAACCTCCGGGTGAGCTGCGGGCCGCGCGGGCTCCCCGAGGCCTTCGACCGCTACTACCGCAACGAGGGCGGCCGATTCGTCGAGGCGACCGAGGAGGCGGGCCTTGTGCCCCGCGATCTCGACGGCAAGCCGCACGGCGCCTACTCGCTCGGGGTCGTGACCGGCGACTTCGACGGCGACGGCGATTCCGACGTGTACGTGGCCGTCGATTCGCGGCCCAACCTCCTGTTCGAGAACCTCGGCGGCGGACGATTCCGGGAGGTCGGTCAGTCCTGGCAGATCGCGCGCAACGCCGACGGCATGGATCAGGCCGGCATGGGCGTCATGGCGGCCGACCTGAACGAGGACGGGATGCTCGACATCTTCGTCACCAACTTCTCGCACGACACGAACACGCTCTACCTGAACGGCGGCGATCCCGAGAACATGTACTTCGACGATCGCACGACCCAGGTGGGCCTCGGCGGCGAGGCGAGCTTCTCCTATCTCTCCTGGAGCGTGGGCATCCACGACTTCGATCTCGACGGACGCCGCGACATCTTCGTCGCCTCCGGTCACGTCTACCCCCAGGCCGACGGCGCGGTCGATCTCGGCACGACCTATCCGCAGCCGAACCAGCTCTTCATGGCCCGGGGCATCCTCGATTTCGTGGACCGGGCGCGGGAGGCCGGCCCGGGGATCTCGACACCGCTCGTCTCGCGTTCGACGGCCTGCGCCGACTTCGATCGCGACGGACGCATCGACATCGTGGTCACCAACCTCGACTCCTGGCCGCAGCTCCTGCGCAACGACTGCGAACCGAAGGGCCGCTTCTGGGGTATCGAGCTCGTCAACAACGAGCCCGGCAACCGGCAGGCGATCGGCGCCGTGCTCGAGACCCGCACGAGCCGCTCTCGCCTGATCCGTCGCGAGCTGCACGGCGGTGGCGGCTATCTCGGCCAGGGGCCGGCCTTCTTCCATCTGGCGCTTCCGGAAGGCGAGGAGCCGGGCCCTCTGCGCATCACCTGGCCCGGGGGCGAATCCGTCGAAGTCGCGGCGCCTCAGCCCGGCTGGTGGCGTCTCGCACGCGGGGCCGCGGGCTTCGAGGCCCTCCGACCCTGAGCGAACGAGGCCCGGTTTGACGGGCCGCCTCCGCCTTCATATCCTCCGGCTTCCCTGCCATCCGGAGTTGGACCATGCCCTCGCAGCCGCTCTTCGACTATTCGAACGTCGATCTCGACCAGGCTCTCTTCGACCTCGAAGACATCAAGAGCATCAATCCCCACCGGTTCGACTTCATCCAGATCGACCACATCGCCCACTTCGAGGAGGAGCCGCTCCGCGCCGTGGCGATCCGCGACATCCGCGAGGACGAGTTCTGGGTGCGCGGGCACTTCCCCGGCAATCCGCTCTTCCCCGGCGTGCTCATGGTCGAGGCCGCCGCCCAGGCCGCTTCGATCTGCTTCCAGAAGAAGCTCGGCCAGTTCGACGACAAGATCTTCGGCTTCGGCGGGCTCGAGAACGTCCGCTTCCGCGGCGCCGTGAAGCCCGGCGACCGCGTGGTCCTGCTGGTCAGCTCCGTCGCCGCGCGCATGCGCCGCGCGGTCTTCGACATGCAGGCCTGGGTCGGCGATCGTCTGGTCTGCGAGGGTCAGGTGATCGGCGTCACGATCAAGGTCCAGAAGTAGCGGCGACCGCCGCGACCCTCTCCTTCGCCTCGACACCGGCCGGTCCTCCTCAGGGGAGGTCCGCCTCCGGTCGTTCGGGATCGATCGGCCGCACGTCCACCACCGCATCGACGTTGAGCGCGCCGTAGAGGTGGGGAAAGAGCGCCCCGCCCCGGCTCTCCTCCCAGCGCAGCTC
>JBFIHP010000438.1:0-3696 GCA_041601735.1 Planctomycetota bacterium
GCTGTCGGAAAACCGCCAACGACCGGAGTCGAGGCGACGTAGGGTGCCTGGCACCGTAGGTCCCCGGCGGAATGTGCCTGGCACCGTAGGTCGGCGCGACCGCATACCACTTTCCCGACAACACCTTCAGCCGGCGCTCCGGGATCCGGGGCGGGATCAGCGCCGCGAGGCGACGTAGTCGCCGATCTTCGCGTAGGCGGCGCGGAGCGTCTCCTCGGGCGGCAGGAAGACCACGCGGAAGTGCGCCGTCCCCGGCTTCTGCCCGAAACCCCCGCCGTGGACCACGACGACGCCCGTCGCCCGGATCATGTCGGCGATGAAACCCTCCTCCTCGGCCGGATCGACGTCCAGGCTCGGGAAGGCATAGAAGGCGCCGAGCGGCTTCACGCAGGAGATGCCGGGGATGTCGTTCAGCATGGCGACGGTGATGTCGCGCCGCCGCGAGATCTTCGCGCGCAGGCCCGGCATGTGGCTCTTGTCGGCGAGGGCCGGCGCGATGGCGTACTGCTCGGGATGATTCGAACTCAGGCGAGCCCGACAGAGCTGCGCCAGCGCTCCGCGGTAGGCCTTCACCAGCTCGGGGCGGCCCGAGAGGATGCCCCAGCCGACCCGGAGACCGGGACCGAGATAGGCCTTCGACAGGCCGTCGAAGGTGAGGATCGGCGTCTCCTGATCGAGCGAGGCCATGGCGACGTGCTCGGCGCCGTCGAGGGTCAGCTCGCCGTAGATCTCGTCGGCGATCACCAGCAGACCGTGCCGCCGCGCGAGATCGATGACGCCGGCCAGGGTCTCCCGCGAGGCGACGCTGCCGGTCGGGTTGTTCGGGTTGATGACGACGATGGCACGCGTCTTGGCGTCGATGCGCCGCGCGATGTCGTCGAGGTCGGGCTGCCAGCCGTTGCTCTCGTCGAGGTAGTAGGGATTCTCCTTGAGGGAGAGCTTGGCCACGAGCGCGGTATAGAGCGGGTAGCCGGGCGAGGGGGTCAGGATGTTCTCGCCCTCGTTGCAGAGCGCGCTGAGGGCGATCTCGATGCCCTCGCTGCAACCGTTGGCGACGTAGACCTCCTGGATGTTCCCGATGCCCTTGCTCGCGGCGTCGCCGCGGATCGCCTCGAGCGCCTGCGGGATGCCGTCTGAGGGCGCGTAACCGTTCTTGTTGTCGTGGAGCGCCTTCGTGATCGCCTCGACGATGAGCTCCGGCGTCTCGTAGTCGTAGATGTTCGGGTCGCCGACGTTCAGGTAGAGCATCTCCCGACCGGCCGCCTTGGCCTCGGCCGCCACGGTCAGGATGTCCCGGACCGCGTACTTGATGCTCGCCACCTTACGGGCCGGCTCGATCGCTCGTCTCTCGCTCGTCATCGCGTCACCTCACTGCTTCGCGCCGAGGCTACCACCGCCCTCCGGGAGCTGCAAATCGGCCCGCGCCCGGAGCGCGCCCGAGGCGCGCCGTGGTAAGCTGCCCCCGCCTGCGAGGAGACCCCGATTGCAGTTCGATTCGATCGCCTATCTCGTCCTGATCGTCCTGACCTTCGGGCTCTTCCATCTCGGCCCGAAGCGTCTCCGCCTGCCGCTTCTCCTCGCGGCCAGCCTCGTCTTCTACGCATCCTGGAGCGCGCCCTTCCTCGGCCTCGTGCTCTGGTCGGGCGTCCTCGATTTCGTCGCCGCGAAGAAGATCCACGCCGTGGTGACGCCGCGCGCACGGAAGACCTGGCTGGTCATCAGCCTGGCGTCGAACCTCTCGCTGCTCGCGGTCTTCAAGTACGCGAACTTCTTCCGCGAGTCGCTCCACCTCGCCCTGCCCGAGGTCGCCTCGCTGGCGAGCCCATGGAACATCGTCCTGCCGGTCGGCATCTCCTTCTACACCTTCCAGACGATGAGCTACTCGATCGACGTCTACCGCGGACGTCTCGAGCCGGAGCGCGAATTCCTTCCCTTCATGCTCTACGTCGCCTTCTTCCCCCAGCTCGTCGCCGGACCGATCGAGCGCGCCGGCCACCTCCTGCCGCAGCTGCGTACGCGCATCGCCTACGTCCTCCGCCGCGACGACCTGCTCGCCGGCCTCGCGCTCATCAGCTGGGGCATCTTCAAGAAGGCGGCCCTGGCCGACAATCTCGCTCGCGTGGTCGACGTCGCCTATGGCCGACCCGGCGCCCACGAGGGCCTCGATCTGTTGATCGCGACCTATGCCTTCGCCTTCCAGATCTTCTTCGACTTCTCGGCCTACACCGACATCGCCCGGGGCTCGGCCCAGCTCTTCGGCATCAAGCTGGTGCGGAACTTCCGCCTGCCCTATCTGGCCGAGAGTCCCTCCGACTTCTGGCGGCGCTGGCACGTCTCGCTCTCGGAGTGGATCCGCGACTACCTCTACGTGCCGCTCGGCGGCAATCGCGGCGGCGTCGCGCGCACCATCTTCAACCTGACCCTCACCATGGGCCTCGCCGGGCTCTGGCACGGCGCGGCCTGGAACTTCGTGGTCTGGGGCCTCTTCCACGGCCTCCTGCTCGTGGTCTACCGGCTGGTCGATCGCCCGCTGGCGCAACTCGCCGCGCCGCTGCCGGAGGGTCTGAAGAAGGGCCTGCGCATCTTCTGCATGTTCCAGCTGACCTCGCTCGGCTGGATCTTCTTCCGCGCCTCGGACCTCGAATCCGCGCTCCTGATCATCGCGAGCATCGGCGCGTGGCTCGCCGCCGGCCTGCCCACCGCCGGCAGCGCGGCCGGACTCGCGCTCGCCCTTCTGCTCCTGGTCTTCGCCATCATGGTGGCCGAGGAGCGCGCGCGCATCTTCCACCGCATCCTGGCGCGGCCCGCGGCCTACGCCCTGCTGGTCGCCCTGGCCTGGATCGCCACCGCGATCCTGGCCCCGGAGGTTTCGAGTCCCTTCATCTACTTCCAGTTCTGAGGAGCCCATGAGCACGGACGCCGTGATGAGAGCCGAAGCCGAAGACGACCGCGAATTCGACGGTCTGTTCGCGCGTCACGTCGCCTGGCGGACGCTTCTGGGCAGCCTGTTCGTCGCCCTCCTCGTCGTCGTCATCCTGGAGCGTCTGGCGCCGGCGCCCTCCTCCGCCGACCTCGAGGAGCCCGCGGGTTGGTCGGACGTGAAGGACGCGCTTCGCACCGCGGCGGCCGATCCAGCGCAGCGCGTCGTCCTGGTCCTCGGCGACTCGGTGCTCCGCCCCAACGTCATGCGCGAAGCGGGCGTCGAGGATGCAGCCGCGATGACGCCGGTCGCCTGGGCACGACGACTGGCCGACGCCGACGTCGCCTTCTACGATCTCTCCCTCGACGGGATGTTGCCCGCAGACATGCTGACGATCGTGGCGGAACTCGACGGGCTCGACCCCGAGGTTCGGATCGAGCTCGTGATCGAGCTCTCGCCGCGATACCTCTCGCCGGACTACGCGAACCCGGAACGCGCCCACGCCCGGGCCTTCCTCGATCGTCCCGAGCGACACGCGCTCGACCCGACCGGCCGGGACGAACCGCTCCGTCTCGTGCATCACCGCCTCGGCCTCGTCGGGGTCCGACGCGCGCTGGGGCCGGACCTCGCGCGCCCCGAACGGGCCCTCCTCGGCGGTCCGCGACCCGTGACCGACGCGGCGACGATGCTCCGCGTGGCCCGGCACTTCCTCGCGCCGGTCGCGGCGGGTGCGCAGGTCTCGGCCATCGACCAGCTCGTGGCCGGAGCCGCGCACC
>JBFIHP010000439.1:0-3694 GCA_041601735.1 Planctomycetota bacterium
CCATGAAGGACGAGGGGTTTCGGCGGCCACCCGAGGGGCGTTCCGGTCTCCGCATCCTCGCAACGGGCCAACTCGATGTCGAAGCTGCCGCTGAATTCGCCTGACTCGGCCAGAGCGATGGTGCTGAGCCTGCCGACGACCGGATCGCCGGGCCGACAGCGCACCAGACGGAGTTGATCCTCGAACTCGAGTTCGAAGACCAGCTGCGTTTCGGCAGTCACCCTCCCGTCGCCGTCGAGGACGAGGACGAGTTCCCAGCCTTCGGCGCCGAGTTCGACGCGCCCCTTGTCGATGCTGCCGACGTAGGCGCCGACGCTCTGGGCGTCGAAACCAAGGTGCGCCTCGACGCCGAACAGCTGTGGCGGGAGGAGCCCGCCCAGCGGCAGGCCGGCGCGCGGCCGGATGACCTGGACCACGAATGCCGGGCCCGACGAAGACCCCGGGACGATGGTCGCGACCGGACGGTCCGGACTGAAGACGACGACCAGCCCGACCAGCAGAAGAAGCAGCGCGAGGAGAATCCGCGACAGCTTCACGCCGCCGCCACGCCTCTGATTCCTGTCGGCCATCATCCCCGCATCTCCTTGCCTACCCCAGGTCCTGCCGCTCGAACACGAGCAGCGACGAGAACGTGCGGCGCTCGTCGGCGGGATGAACGCCGCTCCCCAGCATCGGACCGGATGATGAGGCCGCCCTTCCCCTTGGAGGGCAAGGGAACGCTCGCGTGATCGATTGCAGCGGCGATCA
The DNA here is from genome assembly GCA_041601735.1 of Planctomycetota bacterium. Lineage (GTDB taxonomy): Bacteria > Planctomycetota > DRQF01 > JACKGY01. The sequence goes on from JBFIHP010000439.1 coordinate 748, forward strand.
GCGCTTCCTGGTCTCGATGGGCCAGCCGGCCGGAGTGGTTCGCTCGCCATCGCGCTTCACGGTCTCTGCATCCTCCTCTTCGTACCCAACGGTTCCGCATGAGATCCGGCGAGCCCTCGGTTCTTGTGGCGGGTGTACGGCGTCCGTCAACCGGCCTGTGGAAGACTCCGATCGGATCTCCTCCGAACTGGCCGCGGATGAGCGTCGCCGCGAACCGAAGAAGATCGCCTGACACCCTACATCAGGTGCGGAGGATCTTTTCCATGGCCTTGCCGCGGGCGAGTTCGTCGATGAGCTTGTCGAGGTAGCGGATCTCGCGCATGAGCGGGTCCTCGACCTCCTCGACGCGGACGCCGCAGACGACGCCCTTGATCAACTCGCGCTGGGGGTTCAGCTTCGGCGCCTTGGCGAAGAAGGTCTCGAAGTCGATCTCCTTCTTGATCGCCGACTCCAGGCCCTTCTGGGTGTAGCCGGTCAGCCAGCGGATGATCCGGTCGACCTCCGCCTTCCCGTGCCCCTTCTTCTCGGCCTTGGTGATGTAGTGGGGATAGACGCCGGAGAACTTCATCGTGTAGATGCGGTGCTTGGCCATCTCGCTGCTCCACTTCGGCGTCGCGACGCGGCTTCCCCTGCCTTCGAGCGCGCCGGAATTCCGAGTGTAGAGGCCCTCGAAGGCCGGTCAAGCCCGGATCGGTTCGACTGGCAGCGCCCGGCGCATCGTCGGGTCGCCGCTGCGGAACGCCGCGATCAGATCTCTCGGCTCATCAGCGCGGCCGCCTCGGCGGAGCTGCGCACCCGGATGATCTCGAAGTCGACGAGGTCGTCCCAGTTGCGGGTCCAGGCCTCGAGCAGGGCCTCGTCGTCGGCCTCCATGACCTGGAAGCAGCGGCGGAACTCGTGGTCGACCCAGCTCGCGTGGTAGCGCAGGCCCTCCGGCGCCATCCGCCCCCGCTCGCGGAAGCGGCGGTAGACGTCCTTCGCCTTGCCCGGACGAAAGTGCTCGATCACCATGAACAACATCGTTCCTCCTTCCTTGCTCGGGACCGATCGACCGCGGCCTCCGGGATCGTCAGGCGGACCTCGCCCGCGACGAGTGGAGGTTAGGGCCCGTGGCGGGAGGGTCAAGCGTGGGATGCGTTCGCGGACAGCGGGTGCCGGCCTGTCCGGCCGGCGCTCCTGTTCTTGCGGGCTGAAGGGGCTGTCGGAAAACCGCCAGTGACCGGAGTCGAGGCGACGTAGGGTGCCTGGCACCTTCTGCCGGGGCGCCTATCGACCCATCGAAACGGCAGATTCCCGCCGCGCTCCGGCGGAAGGTGCCTGGCACCGTAGGTCGGCGCGACCGACGACCACTTTCGCGACAGCACCTAGGGCCGGCGCTCCAGGAGGGCGAGGATGCGGAGTGCGCGGTCGGCGCGGCGGAAGGTGGGGATGCCGCCCGCCTCCAGCAGGCGCGCGAAGGGGTCGTAGGCCGGGCCGGAGTCGACGACGGCCACGAAGGGCTTCGCGATCGACTCGCGCAGCGCGACCAGGCGGGGGCCGAGGGCCAGGGGATCGTGGATGTCCTCGTCGTGGCCCTCGCCCGGCGGCAGGGTCGCGATCGCGCCGGAGAGGGGCACGCAGCCGATGACGCCGAGATCGACGTTCTCGTCGAGGAGGACGCCCTTCGCCGCCTCGGCGAAGAGCTCGTCGCCCATGATGGGTGTGACGTCGAGGGGGTTGTGGATGTCGACGATGCTGCCGAGGCGCGCGCGGGCGAAGATCTCGCCCAGCCAGTCCTTGGTCTCGGGCGCGAAGGCGGAAAGCTCGAAGGGGCCGAGGGCGTCGGCCATGGCCACGCATTCGAAGCCGGCGTTCGACATCAGGCCGAGGCGGCGACCGACCGGGGGGCGCTGCGCGAAGGCCGCGGCGACGCGCACGAGATCGTCATGGTCCTCGAGACTCTCGGCCACGAGGACGCCGGCCTGGCGACAGAGCTCGCGGGTGACGACGAAGTCGCCGGCCACCGAGGCGGTGTGCGAGGCCGCAGCCTTGGCGCCGCTCTTCGAGCGACCGGCGCGGTAGAGGATCACCCGACCGCCGCGCTCATGGATGCGACGGGCCACGGCGCAGAAGCGCGCGCCGTCGCCGGGCTTGAAGCCCTCGACGTAGCAGGCGAAGACGCGGACCTCCTCGTCCTCGGCGAGGCACTCGAGGTGGTCGGCGAGGGTGAGGTCGAGCTGGTTGCCGAAGGTGACGAGGTAGCGCGGCCTGAGGTCCTCGAGCCAGCTCTGCCGCGCGATCGCGAAGGCGCCGCTCTGCGAGATCATCGCCAGAGGGGCGAGTTCGCCCTCGACCGGCGGGAGCTTCCACTTGGGGATGAAGAGGGTGTCGTAACCTCCGGGGCGCGAGCGGATGCCGAGGCAGTTGCCGCCGTTCAGGACGGGGCCGCGCCAGTCGCTCGCGCGGGCCTCCGCGATGAGACCGCGGATCTCGTCCTCGATTGCGGCGCCGCCCTCGCGCTCGGCCATCCCGCCCGGGATGACGATGAGGCTCTTCGCCGCGCGCCTGGCGATCGTCTCGCGCAGGACCTCCGGGCATTGCTCGGCGGCGACCGCGACGATGAGGAGATCGACCGGCTCCGGCAGGGAGGCGATGTCGGCGACGCAGCGGCAGCCATCGATGGTCTCGGTCTTCGGCTTGACGACGGTGACCTGCTCGGTCGGGAAGCCGGCGTCGACGATGTTGCGGAGGATGATGCGGCCCGGGTTCATCTTCGAGGAGACGCCGATGACCGCGATGGAACGGGGCTCGTAGAGCGCCCTCATGTGGTCGAGCGGGCGCGGTGCCGGGAGCTGCGGCGCCCCCGATCCGACCCTCGCCAGGACGTCGAGGGCGACCAGGCGATCGCCGGCGAGGACGAGCGGGTTGATCTCGAGCTCGGCGAGGATCTCCGGGGCGACGGCGCGGG
>JBFIHP010000440.1:0-3691 GCA_041601735.1 Planctomycetota bacterium
AAGATCAGCGAGTTCGAGCTGGTCAGGATCGGGCTGAACTCGAAGGCCTGAACGTGCATCTGCATGCCGAAGAGCGCCGGGATCTGGCGCGAGACGTTCGGCAGGATCAGTTCGCCCGCGAAGCCGTAGCCGAAGTAGCCGAAGTTGTTGATGTTCACGGGATCGAGGCTGACGAGAACCGGCAGGAAGCCGAAGCCGAGCTCATCCGCGCCCCCGAGGCTCGCGACGATGATGCCGCCGCCGCCGGGCGTGCCGCCGAAGACGTCGATCGTTCCGGTCAGGGCGAAGGGGTCAGAGTTGTCCGGGGTCCAGTTCATCGACTGGAAGTGCGGGAAACCGGTGGTCGTGAAGTTGGGGACGACGGCCCCGACGCCGGTGGTGCCCTCGGACTGAGCCGTGGCGGCCAGCGAAAGACAGAGAACGACGATGGTGGTGCAGAGAATGGTCTTCATGGTTGTTGGGTGCTCCTCACTAGGCAAGGCGACTGTGCAATCCGGACGGGGTCAAGTCAATGGCATTCGCTTTCCCGGGTTGGCGCCTCGGTTCCTCGGCCCGCCGGTTTGGTCCGGTCGTGAATCAAGAATCGACAACCTCTTAGCGCGACTTCTCGGCGGCTCCATACGCAGCCTGGGCGGGTGTGAAGTCGAAAAAAAGATCCGACCTCAGGTTGGGGCTCCTGCCCCGGACTGTGCTCAGAACAGCCACCAGAGGCCGTAGGGAGCGGCAGTCGCCAGGTCCCGGAAGACGAGGGTCGTGAAGGGCACGACCGTGTTCTGCGGGAAGGTCTCGAGAAGGGAGTGCCCGCCTGCGGGACTCGTGAAGCCCGTTCCGCCGCCGGCCAGGGTCTGCGCATGCATGCCCGATCCCTGCCCGTTGGAGAAGTCGGTGAAGGGCGTGGCCGGGTTGCCGTCGCTCAGTCCGATCGTGATCGGCGCCATGCCCGAGACGGCGGGGAAGAACTGGGCGTAATCGATCTCGACCGAGCCGGGGCCCTGCTTGCCGAAGCGGACCTTCACCGTGCCTGCGTACTCGATGGTGGACCAGAAGTACTGGGCGCGGAAGACGACCTCGACCAGTCCCTGGGCGAGGTCCTCGTGGACCTCGTAGGTGGCGCCGCTGAAGATGCCGAGCGGGTTGAGGTCGCTGAACATCGCACAGACCGAGGGCGTGTTCGCCGTGCCCAATCCGCTCTCGACGTAGAGCGCTCCGCCACCGCTCGCGTTCGAACCGGCGCCGAAGGTGATGTAGCCGTTGGAGCCGATGAAGATGTCGGACCAGCTCTGCCCGTAATAGACGACCGGAACCGTCAGCGCGTGCATGACGAAGGCGTCGTCGCCCAGGCTGTAGACGGCGCTCGGGCCGGGGGTCGCGCTGACGCTGACCGGGACATCGAACTGCGCACCGGAGTGGAAACTCAGTCGCGCGGTGGTCGAGCCCGTGACGCCTGGCATCGCCGGCGTCTGGACCCTCAGGGCCTGGCTGTCGCGGTGCGGGCCCGGTTGGGGATTGGGGAGCGACAGGCCGCCGAAGCTTCCGGTCGAATCGAGGATGCCGTAGACCGTGGCCGGATAGGGACCGCCCTGCAGCCCCATCGGATCGAAGACCACGGTGCCGATCCCGTTGTTCAGCGGGTCGAAGCCGCGGAAGGAGCCGCAAAACTCCACGACCTGACCCCCGGTCTTGGCGATGCTCGGCACATCGAGGCCGCTGACGTCGTCGGCGGGGGGGCCGGTGGCGGTGCTCTGGTAGCCCATGTCGCCGGCCACGACGAAGCCCGGATTGGGGCTGAAGACGATCTGGGCGCCCGACCACTGCCGGGTGATGTCGTTGTAGCAACGGAGGCTGCCGGCGCCGTCCCAGCCGAGATTGGCGAGGTTGCTGCCGTTGGCGTCGTGCTCCTCGATCTGGGCGATGCCCGCCCCCGCGCTGCCGTTCGTGTTGCGCAGCGAGACGTCGAAGGCACCGCCGAGCAGCGCCGCAGCGCCGGGCGTGTGCCCGATCAGGCCGCTGCCGTAGAGCGCCCCCGCGCTCGGGTCGAGGGTGGGGTGCTCGATGACGAAGCCGTTGGCGAGCGGCTGTCCGGCGCCGTCCAGCACGAGGTTCAGCCGGAAGTAGTTCTGGTCGCTGTCGCCGGCGTGCGCGATGCCGCCGGAGGACTGCGCCCGCGGATCGCCCCAGCCGATCGTCACGATGCCGGCGTACTCCTCGTACCAGACCCCGTCGGTGGGCGAACTCGCCCTCGGGTCCCAGTCGCTGAGAAGCGCGGCGATCGACGGGCGGTCGTTCAGCCAGGCGAGATGATCGCCGTCGGCGCCGAGGTTCGCCGTCGTCGGCGGACCCCCGAAGGTGACGAAGCCGTTGGCGCAGACCGTGACCGAGGAGTAGACCTGGCCGTGGAATTCGAAAGTCCCGCCGATGAAGGGCACGGTGACGAAGCCGTCGTCGCCGGTGAGGAGCACGCCCGACTGTCCGCGCACGAAGTTGGCGTCGGTCGCCTCGGTGTTGTCGAGATTGAGGGGTGCGGCGGTCGGGTCGTAGACGATGGTCTGGAAGGCGCGCGTCACCGAGGTCAATCCGGCGGGGATCGCGGAGGCGCCGAACTGCGCCGTGAGCTCGAAGGTCGGCGGGGCGCCCGTGAAGGGGTTGGCCGTTCCGGTGACGAAGAAGGGATCGAGGTTCGGGTTGCCGCTGAAGGTGATCGCGTCACCGAGGATGGTCGCGTTCGCGAGGACCACGGTCGGGTCCCAGCTGCCGATGTCGATCGCGCCGCCCCAGGGCGTCGGGATGACGCCGGGCGTCGGCTGCAGGGGGCTCATGATCGTCGCGATCGGCATGTTCGGATTCACGCCGGATTCGACGGTGAGACGGAAGAGCCCCGGCAGCGTCACATCGACGTCGTGATCGACCGGATCGACGACCGAACCCACCACGCCCTGGATCAGCTGGCGGGCGTTCGGTCCGTTGACGTCGAACTGCGCAAGGGCCGTCGTCGAGGCCGCGACGAGCACGAGGAATGCAAGGAATCCGAGCCTGGTCACGGCTTGCTCCGGTCTGGATCGATCAATCGGCGCGAGGGGTCGCAGGCCTCGTTTATACCCTTCGCGCCCGGGCCTGGCCAAACGAAAGCGGCTCGCGGTCATCGGGTGCCGTCGCATCTTCTTGCAGCGACGGCACTCAGGCCATCGCGGCTTTCGGGCCCGACAGGCCGAAGTCCGTGGAGTGACAGGCTCGCCCGGCCGTCGGGGGAACTCTGCTGCCCGCCATGAAAGAGACGGCACGGAGCCGGTGGCGGTGGAGCGGAGAGCGGCCGGTCCGACGGAGCGGCATCCGAATGCCCTCGGTCTTCGTGGCCGGCCTGTCCGGCCGGCGCTCCTGATGTCGAATCGGGCAGCTCGCTCGCCGAGCCTCTCTGATGGGTCTGCGCGACCCATCGGCCACATCGGCGAGCGAGCTACCCGAAACAGCCGAGCAAGCTCCTGCCCATGCACTCGAGTCATCGCGTGCTTTCAGCGGCCTCGGAACAAGGGCTTCAGCTGCCATCGAGAAGGTGGAATGCGGTCGCGCCGACATACGACATACGGTGCCAGGCACTTTCCGCCAGGCACTTTCCGCCGGGGCGCGGGGCGATTCTGCCGTTTCGAAGAGTCGGAGGGCGCCCGGGCAGATAAGTCCGGGCTTCCTACGTCGGCTC
>JBFIHP010000441.1:0-3691 GCA_041601735.1 Planctomycetota bacterium
GCCCCCCGCGCCGGGCGCGGAGGGCCTCCTCGTTCAGGAATCGGCTCCGGCGATCAGTTGCCGTCGTCGGGCTCGTGGGCCTCCACGGTTCCGGAGGTCGTGACGCCCGGCGCCGCCGGCATCGCGGGACTGATGAAGGGGATGTTCCCCGGCTGATGGCAGGCGCTGCCGCAGCTGTTGGTGTAGGGCACCGGCATCGCGTCGATCGGGGTCTCTCCCGCCGTCCCCGGATGGGTCTTGCGCGGCACGTTCAGGAAGAGATGGCTGCCGATGTCGTTCTGGTGATAGATCAGATCCTCGTCGGCGACCGTGCCGGTCGGTTGCCCGATCAGGAGGCCGTAGACGCCCGAGCCGGTCTTGGCGGTGCGCGGCTGGTGGCAACGCACGCAGGTGGTCTGATTGCCGGCGTGCAGGAAGCCGGTCTGGACCTGGATGTGGCTGAAGAGATCGTTCGGGTGGCACTGCGCGCAGAGCGGGCCGTTCGGGTCGTCCGGGTCCTCGGTCAGGTGCCTGCGGAAGGGCGCGTAGCCGTGGGAGTCGTGGCAGTCGCTGCAGACGGTGATGATCCGGCCGTTGCGGTGCATCGTCGACTTCAAAAGATCGGAGTACTGCTGGTGATGGCTCTTGCTGTGGATGCCATCGTCCCAGAAGTCGCCCGTTCCCGGCCCCTTCCGCGAGGTGTACTGGGCCAGATAGTCGGATCGCTTGATGCCGATCGGAGCGAACTGGTTCTGCGAGTTCACGGTCTGATCATTGATGATCGTGCCGTTGCCCTTGGCGCGATCGTGGCATCGGCCGCACATGAGCATTTCGCGTGAGGGGCTCAGCATCTCCGGTTGCACCACGAAACGGCCTTCCATCCCGGCATTGGCCGGGTTCGAGGCCCAGGCGACGTGATCGGAGCCCGGACCGTGGCAGACCTCGCAGCCGAGGTTGATCTCATCGTCGAGTCCGTCGCCGTCGATGTCGTAGACGCCGTTCGGATCGGACACCGCGGTGGAGAGCCAGGTTCCGGACGGCATGTCCTGATAGGCGGACCAGCCGGTCGAATGGCAGGCCGTGCAGTTGGCCTCGAAGTTCTTGTTGAGCGGCGGCTCCTTCAACAGGTTGTTCGTCGCATCCCAGAACCAGTCGAGATGATAGTCCCGGTACTGCTTGCGCGTCCGGTCCCAACGTGCTTCGTCGCCCTCGGTCTGGATCTGCAGGAAGGGGAAGAGCCCGAGGCGCCCCGGCACCTTGACCAGGTTGCGCTGCTTGTAGATCGCACCGCCGTAGACCAGCGGGACCTCGAGGGTCCAGGGGCTCAGGATGTCGGCCCCGTTGATCACGTTCTCGAGGGTGATCTTGTACTTCGAGTCGGCGTTGTCGCGCCAGAGATAGGCCTTGACCTGCGTGATCGATGTGGTGCCCTCAGCGGCATCCGCGCCGCCGCCGCCCCCGGGATCCGTGAGCGAGGTCTTGAACTTGTCGAAGCCGCGGCTCGGATCGAAGTCGTAGAAGTAGACCACCGTCCCGCCTGCGAAGCTGCTCGCCGGCAGGAAGGCGTCGAAGCCCTGGCTGAAGTCGGGATAGCGGCTGAAGTCCTGCAATCCGCCCTGCTGCCCGGGCACGGTGAAGCCGAGGCGATGCGCATGGTTCGCCTGCGTGGCATAGTCGGGGTGACAGCTGATGCAGGTCGTCGTGCCGACGTGGGTCGCGGTCGGTGTCGGCGCACTCGTGACCTGGACCTGCATGGTGAGGCCGAGGAACTGGCTCGCCTCCCGCGAGCGGCGACAATCGGTGCCGCCCGGGAGATGCTCGCCGTCGTTCGGACTCACGAACCAGAAGTAGCGACCGAGCGGCACGCCGCCGATCTCGACGCGGCCGTCGGGTCCGGTGACGCCCTGGGCGTAGGTCGAACCGAAGGCGGCGATCGCGTCCTCGAGGGGCTCGTCACGGACCTCGGCGTTGCCGTCGAGGACGTCCTGCCCCGTGATCGGCGAGCCATCCACGTCGGCCGCGGGGACGAGGTAGACCGTCGCGCCGACCACCGGCTGACCGCTGGCGTTGGTGATCAGGAAGCTCACGCTGTCCGGGGCGGGGTCGTTGGCTCCGCCGCCGCCGCTGCAGCCCGCGATCAGGACCAGCCCGACCAGCGAGAGCATCGAGAGCAGCCCCGCGAACATGGTCACGAACTTGCCGCCGCCGCGAGGCGGCGACCCGGGATCGAGGTGTTGCATCGAGTTGTTGTCCATGGCTCCCGTCCTCACTGGTGGCACAGAAGACAGCTCTGGCCGTTGTCGGGGTGTTCCGGCGGCGTGTGGCAGGCGCGACAGGCGTTCGGATCGTTCGTCTGGTGAATCGGATTCGGCGGCCGCACCGGGGCGCTGCCGTGGCTCGGCGTGTCGTCGTGGCAGACCCCGCAACCAACCTCGCTGAACGAGCTGACCGGGATGTGGCAGCCGTTGCAGTGGCGGTTGAAGGGGGCGCCCCAGACCGCCCGGTGCGAGCGCGGCTGGGCGTCGCGATGGCACTCGGCGCAGGAGTCCGTGGTGTGGCAGGTGTCGCAGCTCGTGCGGTCCATCGAGGCACGCGCGGCGTGCCCGTGGAACCGGAAGGCGTTGGTATGGTCGCGCGGCGCCTCGGTGCGATGGCAATCGTCGCAGAAGCTGCGCTCCTGGTGACAGAGCGCGCAGTCGCGCGGCAGGTCGTCGTAGTCCCCGAGGATCGCATGACGGCCGTGAGCGCGGTCCCAGCCGGCGAGGTGGCTCTTCGGCATCACGTCCTCGCGCAGCTCCTTGTGACAGGTCGAGCACTCGTTGTACTCGGGCGCCTTCTCGGCGTGGCAGGCCATGCACTCGTCCATCGAGACGCGCGAGCCCACGGTCACGACCTCGCCCTGAGCGACGTCGGCATGACAGTCGTTGCAGGACTCGGCCGATTCCACGTGCTTCGCGTGATCGAAGATCTGCTCGTCGTCGAGCCGGACGGCGTGAACCCACAGGCCCTGGCCCTCGGCATCGAAGAAAGCTCCGGCGCGCTGGTTCTCCGGCTTCTCGGGATCGATCTCCTCGTGGCACTCCATGCAGAAGTCGCGCTCGGGCATGCCGGGCATGCCGTCCTCGCCCGCCTCGTGGCACATCGAGCAGTCGTCGAGGCCGAGATCGACGTGCTGGGTGTGACTGAAGTGCGGCCCCACGTCGCGGATCGGTCGCGATTCACCGTCGCTCAGGATCGCCGAGCAGGCGACCAGGCCGACGATCCAGGCGCCGATCGAGATGATGAAGAGTCTGTTTCTCATGGCCGCACCTCAGAAACGCCAGTCGAAGCCGACGAGGAAGGTGTGGAAGTCACCCTCGTCCCCGGTCTCGAACTCGTAACGCCCGTTCAGCCGGAAGTCGGAGGCGACCTTCCAGCGCAATTTCAGGAAGATCGTCGTGACGTCGGAACGCTCGTCGACGACGAAGAGATCGTACTTGTAGAGGCTGTAGAAGCTGCCGAGGGTGAAGCGGAAGGCGTCGTTCGGCCGCCAGTCCACCTCGCCGCCCAGGGACAGGGTCTCGTCGGCGGAGCCGTCCCACCACTCGAAGGTGAGCGCGAGACCGACTTCCTCGACCGGCCAGCGCTGGGTCGAGAGCGTCATCCAGAGGCGGTGGAATTCACGGTTGAAGGCCGCCTCGTCGTCGTCGTTCTCGAGTTCGCGCAGGGTCGC
>JBFIHP010000442.1:0-3688 GCA_041601735.1 Planctomycetota bacterium
AGCTACCGAGGGCCCGGCGAATCCGCGGTCCTTCCCTTCGTCGTTCCCCTGCTGATCCTCGTCGTCCCGACCCTCGACGCCGCGGTCGCCATCGGCGGGCGCCTTCGACGCGGCCAGGCCCCCTGGACGGCCGGCCACGATCACCTGAGCCACCGCCTGATCGCGCGCGGCTTCTCGCCGCGCGCCGCGGTGCGTCTCCTGCAGGGCCTCGGCGCACTCGGCGCCGCCCTCGCTTTCCTCCTCTACCGCGAGCGAGCGGGCGGCCCGGTCGCGCTGGCCGCCTTCCTCGTCCTGGCGCTCGTCCGCATCGGCGCGGCCCTCCGGAGGAAATCGTGCGATTGAAGCTCGACGAGATCGCCCCCAAGCTCGTGCTCTTCGGGCTCACGCTGGCGGTCGTCCTGCCGCCCTTCGGCCCCGACCGCGACCTGCGGGGCCTGGCCTTCCTCCTCGCGATCTTCGGCGGCATCCTGCAGTTGCTCGGGCTCGCGCGGCGCGGCCTCGAGCCGGGCCGGCTGCGCGGATACGGCGCGCTCCTCGGCGCGCTCTTCCTGGCCGGCGCGGCGCTGGTGACACCCTGGACGGCCGAGGGCCTGGAGCGCCTGCTGCTCTGGACCGCCGCCCTGATCGGCGGCGCCGCCCTCGCCGGCGATCGCGCGGGTCGCGGGGCGGCGCTGCGCACGGTCCTCGTCCTCGCGGCCCTGCTCTCGCTTCAGGCCCTGGCCGAGCGGCTCTATCTCTTCGCGGGACTGCGGGAGGCGATGGCGGAGGCGGGTTGGTCGATGGCCGCCGAGCTGGAGCCCTTCTTCGTCAGTCGCCGGGCCCGGGCGAGCTTCGGTCAGGCGAACGGCCTCGCGGCCTTCCTCGTCCTCTTCCTGCCCTTCGCCCTGCGTCGAGCACTGGTTCGGGAGCCGGCGAGGGGCGCCGCGGCTGCGCTCGCCGGCGCGCTCGGGGCGGCACTCTGGGCCTCGGGCTCGCGCGGCGGCGCGCTGGCGGCGGCGACCGCCATCGGCCTCGCGCTGGCGCTGGAGCCCCCGGGGGTGCTCCGCCGGGGCGGTCGCATCATCCTCGGCGCCTCCCTCGCGGGCTGGCTCCTGGTCCTCGCGGTCTACCTCGGCGGCGAGGCCCTGGTCGCCCGCGAGGGCCCCTTCCGGACCCTGCTCCTGCGCCGCGACTACGCCCTGCAGGCCCTCGAGATCGGCCGGCGGCACGCGCCCTTCGGCTGCGGCCTGGAGCTCTTCGGCGAGGCGCAGGACGACGTCGTCGCCCGCTCCGAGGGCTACAGCCGCTTCGCCCACCAGATCCCTCTGGGCCTCCTCGCCGAACTCGGCCTGGCGGCCCTCCCGGGCCTCCTGCTTCTGGCTGTGCTCGCCCGCGGCCTCGTCCGGTCGCTGCGCGAGCGCAGTCCTTCCGCGCCGCCGCCGACCGGGGGACCACCCCTCCAGCTCGCGCCGGCCCTCGCCGTCGCCGTCCTGGGCGGAAGCCTGGGCTTCCTGGTGAGCCGGACCTGGCTCGACCTGGCGCTGGTCCTGGGCCTCGCGGCCATCCTCGATCGCTGGATCGTCCGGCCGCTGGTCCTGAGCTTCGATGCGGCCGACCGCCGGGCCCTGGCGGCGGGGGCCCTGGGGCTCCTGCTGCATGCCCAGATCGACTTCGATCTCCGCATCGCGTCGGTCACGGCCGCCTTCGCGCTGGTGACCGCTCCGGCCCTCCTGCCGGGCCCCGAGGCCGGTCGGCGGAGCTTCCGGAGCCCGGTCCTGATCCTCCTGCTGCTCGCGGCCGCCGTCGTCTGGGTCTTCCTGCGTCCGGTCGATCTGCAGGGTCTGCGACGGGACCTCCGGCAGGGAGCGACGACGCCTCCCGAGGCCGGGCTGGAGCTCGACGCGCTGCCCGAGAGCCTGCGGCGCCTCCCGGGGGTCGCGCGCCTCCGCGAAGGGCTCGCCGGTCCGCGCTGACCCTGGAATCCGTCACCCCGGTCGAACACCATGCGGGCATGAATCCATTCGAACCCCGCATGTTCATCCCCGGCCCGACCGAGGTCTTCCCCGAGGTTCTGGCCGCTCTGTCGCGCCCCGTCATCTCGCATCGCGGCCCCGAGATCCGCGAGATCACGACGGCGATCTTCGCCAAGCTGCAGCGGCTCTTCCTCACCGAGAACGAGTGCTTCACCGCCCTGTCGGCGGCGACCGGTCTCATGGAAGGCGTCGTGCGCAACCTCTCGCGCAAGAAGGTGCTCGCGACGGTCTGCGGCGCCTTCAGCGAGCGGCAGTACAAGGTGGCCCTCGCCAACGGCAAGCCGGCCGACGCCCTGACCTTCGAGCCGGGTCGCCCGGTGACCGCCGAGGCCGTCGACCGCGCGCTCGCGAGCGGCGACTACGACCTCGTGACCCTCGTCCACAGCGAGACCTCGACCGGCATCCTCAATCCGGTCGCCGAGATCGCCGAGGTGGTGCGCAAGCACGACGACGTCCTCCTCGCGGTGGATGTGGTGAGCTCGATCGCGGGCGCGCCGGTGCGCGTGGACGACTGGGGCCTCGACGTGGTCTTCGCCGGCACCCAGAAGTGCCTCGCGCTGCCCGCCGGCCTCACCGTCTTCAGCGTGAGCCCGCGCGCGATGGAACGCTGCGCCGCCCAGGCGAACCGGGGCCAGTACTTCGACTTCATGAACTACCGCAAGATGGCGGCGAAGGGCCAGAGCCCGGCCACCACGAACACCAGCCTGATGGTCGCGCTCGACGTCCAACTCGATCGCATCCTCGCCGAGGGTCTCGAGGATCGCTGGGCCCGGCACGTCGCCATGGCGAGCTACGTCCGAGGTCGGCTGGAACGACTCAAGCTCTTTCCCGATCGGGACTTCATGTCGCCGACCCTGACGGTCTTCGAGAACGACCGGGACCTCGATATCAAGCGAATCGTTGACTCGGCGCGCCGGAAGGGGAAACTGTTCGGAGACGGATACGGCGACCTCGCAGGGAAGACCTTCCGCATCGGTCACATGGGCGACCTTCAGCTCGAGCACATGAAGGCGGCCCTGGACGTATTCGAGTCGGTTCTCGCCGAGCAGGAGTAATGCGATGAGCGATGCGAGCCTGAAGGCCCTCGTCCGTGATCTCGTGCGCCGCTACGAGCAGCGTCACGGCCTCGGTCTCGACGCCGCCACGATGGTCGAGCGCTTCGGCTTCGCCCAGGCCAAGGCCCTCGAGGCCATGCTCGACGGCCGCATGCTCCGCCGCGATCTCGGCGAGGTCCTCGGCGCCGTCGCGGTCCTCGAGGGCGACGAGGAAGACGCCCGCCTGCTCACCCGCATCGCCCTCCCCATGGTCGTCCCCATCGACGACCTCGGCGTCATGAACGACCGCCTCATGCGCCGGATCGTCAACATGGAGCGCTTTCTCCGCCGGATCGGCAAGATGGACGACTTCCAGCGCTGGCTGGAATCGGACGGAATGGCGGCCGAAGCCTAGCTCCTTGTCGCGCGACCTGGAGCCGAAGCGAGCCCATGGACGACGGCCCCACCCTTCGCGCACAGGCTTCGGTGGAAGGGCGCGCAACTAACCCCCCGATTCCCGAACACCGACTGCTCCGGCGCGACCTGGAACCGAAGCGAACCATCGACGACCGCTCGACCCATTGCGCACAGGCTTCGGTGGAAGGGCGCGCAACTAACCCCCCGATTCCCGAACACCGACTG
>JBFIHP010000443.1:0-3687 GCA_041601735.1 Planctomycetota bacterium
CTCGCGACCGGACTGATGCTGCTCTCGGCCGGCAGTCTGTTCCTCGGCATCGTCCTCCACGCGATGAACTGGCAGTTCAGGGAACTCCACAGCGTGATCGTGCGCCATCGATCGGACGGCAGACCGACATGACCGAAGACGAGACCGGTCGGCGCCCCGAGCGGTGCTTCCGGTCGATCATCGTTGCGACCTATGTCGTCGTGCTGGCCTTCAGCTTCGGCGGCGCTCTCGAGGACCCCTTTCCGACCAGCGACGACCACGCCTGGCTCTATCAACTCAAGCGGCACACCTACGCCGAGAACCCGATGGTTCCATCATCGGGATTCGAGGACTTCGCCCGGAGGTCGCTCTGGGATCAGACCCTCGCCTGCTGGACCGAGGCCGCCCTCGCCGGGCACTTCCAGCCGGTCGTACGCGTCTTCTGGATCTGGCAGTACGCCCTCGTCGGAGATGACGGCTGGATGCGCTTCGCGCTCCTCACCGCCCAGATCCTGCACCTTCTGTCCGCGGTGCTCCTGGCACTCATCCTGCGGCGCGCCGGCTCGTCCCGGCTCTGCAGCTACCTCGCCGGTCTGATCTTCCTCCTCCATCCCGTCGCCGCCATCGCCTTGACCGGCGTCAACGGTTCGATCCGCGTCTACCCGCTCTTCTTCACGATGGTCGCGATCTTCTTCTGGTACCGGTCGGCCAGGGGCATGCCGCGGCGGTCGCTCCATCTCGGGCTCGCGACCCTAGCCGTTCTCGCCGCGGTCAATGCCGGACCGATCTTCCTCGCGATCACCCCGCTTCTGCTCGCGGTCGTCGCGGTCGTCGAACAGCTGCGCCTGCGCGAGTCCTTCCGGCCCTGGGCTCGCGATCTCGTCCTTCGCTTCATCCCGATCACGATCGCCGTCTTGACCTCGATCTGGATCCGACAGGTCTGCTACGGGACGGTGAGTTCGCGGGTCGGGCGGGCCACCACGCGGGCGCAGGGCCTTCCCTTCTGGAAGGGACTGCCGCAGCAGTTCCTGGGCCTGAGGGAGGCCCCCGACATCCACGAGCGCGCGCACGAGCACATCGGCCTGCCCGCCGGCCACGCGGCCTCGTTCCTCAGCTGGCTGGCCCTGGCCGTCGTGGTCGCTGTCGCCGCCTGGGCGGTCTACCGGTCGCTACGCCGGCGGGAGCGGAGTCCGGACGAGGGCCGCGGCGCCGTCCTCCTCGCGACCCTCCTGGGCATCGGTTTCCTGACCGTCTCCTGCGCGACCTTCCTCCTCGTGACCGGCGAGAAGTACCTGCACCGCTACCTCTACGTCGCCCTGCCGGGGATCGGGATCCTCTGGGCGGTGGCGATCCAGATCGTCGTCGCCGTCCTGCGCCGCGTGGTCGGCAGGACGGCGGCCGTCCTCGGCGCGCTCGGGCTGGTCGCGGCGACCCTCGTCTCCTTCGGGATCGCCAACGCCGAGTCCCTGGCCGACGTTCGCTACGCCTACCGCGCCTCGCGGGTGACCGTCGATTCGATCGTGTCGCTCATGGACGATGACCCGGAGCTGCGCCGCGTCTTCGTCCTCGATCTGCCGAAGTCGATGGGGCGCGCCGGCATCCTCTTCCAGCGAGACACGGCGTTGAGCAAGGGGATCGACCTGGGACGCTGGCGCGCGACCGGAGCCTGCGTCGAGCCCTTCGCCCTCGGCAAGGGCGACGGCATCTTCCACGAGTCCGAGCTGATCGAGCGCTGGGACGAGCTCGCGGGCGACGAGACCGAGCGCCGCCGGACGGGCGTCGTCCACTTCGACCGGGAGGCGATCGCGGTCCGGCCGGTGCGTGGCGTCGTCAACCCGGAGAGCCGGAGCTTCCCCGGGCCGGTCACCTTCGGCGCCTTCGAGGACGCGACGACCGCGGGCTCGCGGTTCGAGTATCGCAGCTGCATCGACGCGGTGACCCGGTACCGTTTCGGCCGGTTGCCGGGGGCCATCCTCCGTGCGCGACGCATCGTCCTGGAGAAGCCCGACACGGCGCGCGAGGAGCTGGCCCGGGTCGCGCGGGACCACGGTCGCGACTGCGAATCGATTCTCGTCGAGCTCGTCCAATCGGGTCCGATGGTGGTACGAGACGCGGCGGCCGAGGAACTCGCGAAACTCTGGCGCCTCGATGACATGGATGCGGTTCCGGTCCAGGCCGATGGCCCATGGGCCGATCGGGCCCGCGCCCTCGGCCGCGTGCTCGCGATCCGTGATCTGCCGCAATCGTGGTGCGCCGCGGGTCCGGGGACCGAGATGGCGGCCCTGGAGTACCTGCTCGAACGCAGCATCCGGGGGGATGACCTGAGGGATGCGGCCAGGCGGCTCATCTCCCGTTCCGGCGAGATCGACTCGCTCGTGGCGGCGGCGCTGGCCTGGTCGAACGACCCCTGCGGCCTACAGGAAATGCAGGCGGCGATCCTCGCCGCCGACAGCCCCCTCCATGTCCGTCTGGAGTGCGCCGCGTCCCTCCAGGCTCTGCACGAGCCCGTCGTCCTGGCCGTCATCGACGACCTCGCGGCATCCCGGCCCGACGACGTCGCCCTCTGGTCCGCGCTCTCGCGGCGTCTGCGGCCCGATCGCGCCGGATGGCCCACGACCCGCCTCGTCCTGCGCGGCCTGCAGCGTGAGGGCCTGTCGTCGGCGACCCGGCGCCTGTTCGCCGAGGCCTGGACGAAGATGGGCGGCGACGGTCACGCCGCGGCGGCCCTTCGCCGGCTGGAGACCTTCGAGGATATCTCCGAACGCTTCGACGACCGCGACGCCGGAGCCGCGCGCGCCGCCCGGGCGGAGCTCCGCAGGCTCCTGCCCTTCGTGACCGCCGCACCGATGGTCATCCCCGAGTTCTGGAGCGTCTACGCCCAGGCCTGCCTCCTCGCCGGCGACGACCTCGAGCAGGTCGGCCGCGAGCTTCAAGGCCGGCTGCCCTCGGGATCAGCGGTCGATCGACTTCGCCTCGCGGAGCAGATTCCGGCCCTCGCCGCCGGACCCGAGGCCGGGAGTTCGATCGCCGTCGCAACCTGCTTCGCCCGGGCCGCGCGCGAACGCGTCGCGATCGGAGAGGAGATCCTGCTGGCGATCGCGGTGACGAACGACGGCGAGGTCTTCATCCCCGGAGGGCCGGGGCCGCTCACGCCGCGGATCGAGCTCTACCTCCGGCGCGGATATCGCAGCTCCTCGATCATTCGCTGCGAGCGCAGGCTCACCCTCCCTCTTGCGGGCCTCGCTCCCGGCGAGACCACGACCTTCGTCGTGTCGGTCCGGCTGCCCGCGCTCGTGGGCGAGTACGAGATCGGCGCCGTTCCGGCCCGGGATCGCCCGGCGGACCCGAAGGCGGCCGCGGCCTCATCGGTCCGCGTCCGCGCGGATTGACCTGCGGCCCGCGACCGCCGGGGTGACGCCTCGCGACGGTGACCTCGCTCCTTCCCCGGCCGATGACGCGGGCCTCGCCGACGCCGCCGAGCGCGGCGGCCCTTCACGACGCTCGATCATGCTCTCCCCATCGGGGCAGGGTGGGCCGGCGAGACGCGCGGGACCCCTTGCGGTCGCCTCGCGCATCGTGCCGAGCAGGACGGGAGAAGATCTCCGAGGCCGATCTCCATCGCCCGCTCAAGCGCTTCCTCGAGAAGCAGGGCCACGTCGTGAAGGGCGAGATCGAGGACCGCGACGTCGTGGCGGTGCGCAGTGACGA
>JBFIHP010000444.1:0-3684 GCA_041601735.1 Planctomycetota bacterium
CGCCGAGCGAGCGGCGACAGATGGCGAGATAGAGACGGATCTGACGGATGAGGTCCTCGTCGAGGCGACGGTCGTAGCGGATCTCGGCCTCTTCGAGCCCCTTGATCGCATCGAGATCCTCGCCGCGCGCGTGCCTGGCTTCGGCGAGCAGCAGCTCGGCCAGGATGCCGTCGCGCTGGGGAATCTCGCGATCGCGCGCCTTGCGGATGAGATTGCGCAGGAGGGTCACGCCCCCGCCGATGTTACCGGTCGAGAGACGCGAGCGAGCGGCGATCAGCTGCGCCCGACCCACGAGCACGTCGTCGGGGAAGTCGCCGACGAGCTCCTGGACGACGCGCTGGACCTCGGTGTGCCGCTCGCACATCAGGGCGGCGTGGGCCGCGGCCACGGATGCCTCCGGCACCGAGGGGTGCTTGCGGAAGTCGCGCAGGAAGCTGTCGTAGGTGTCGAAGGCGAGGCTGTACTCGCCACCGTCGAGCTGAAGTCGCGCGGTGCGCAGGAAGAGCTGGACCTTGTCCTCGGGGTCGATGCCGTCGCCGAAGGCGACGAGGAGCGCATCGAGCGCTCGCCGCCGGCGGAGTTCGGTCTCGATCGTCGAGTCCTCCCCGTCCTTCATCTCGTCGAAGGAGATGCGCATCGAGGCGAGATCGACCTGCCCGACGAGGCCGGAGGCCAGTCCGACGAGCCGGATGGTCTCTTCGAGCGGCTCCTGCTCGAGGGCGATCGTCAACGGGACCCGGGCCATCGCCGAGGCGATCTCCGGACTGCGGAGATCGAGGGTGAATCCACAGGCCGACGCGATGGCGGTCACGCAGTCGAGGGCCGGTTCCTCGGTCGCCGTGATGCTGACCTCGTAGCGGTCGAGGCCCTTGCGGGCGGCTTCGACCTCGACCGCCTGGGCGCTGCCGAGCGAGGCGAGGAGTAGAAGCGCGATGGCGATGCGATCAAGGGCGCTCATGGAAGAACCCCCTCGGCTCGGTCAGCTCGCTGAGAGACACGGGGCCGCCGACGCGCTCGTAGTAGCGACGTTCGGCGATCTCCGCGAGCCGCCGCCGTGCTCGCTTGACGTAGCGCTCGCCGGCCGGGCCGAGCGACGCGCGGGTGAGGAGGAAACGGGCGAACTCGCTGCGGGCGGCGATGAGGTCGCCCTTGCGGAAACTCCGCTCTGCCTTGGAGTAGAGCGGCAGCGACGAGCCCAACTCGGCCTGCTTCTGGCGGATGAACTCGCGGTAGAGCTCCGCGACGCGGGGGCTGCCGCGGAGTTCGGCGACGTCGGCGAGACCCTCGAAGACGTCCACGGACAGGTTGATGTCGTCGGGATGGTCGCGCTCGGCCCGGATGCGCGCCTCCTCGAGGAAGCGCGCGGCCTGATCGATATCACCGCTCTGCATCGCGCCCTGACCGAGGAAGAGGAGCTCGCTCGATTCGAGGTTCGTGGGAAGGGCGTCCCGTTCGACCATCTCGACCCTGGGCCGGTCATCGACCTCGACGACGATCACGTCGCTCAGGAAGTGGGTGCCGCCCAAGGCGATCGCGATGAAGAGGAGGAAGGCGACGATGCGGCCGACCCCGATGCGGTCGAGGCCGAGTCGCGGAAGGACGCCCACGAGACGAACGCGCGGAGCGGCCGGGGCGCGGGGCGCCTCGACATCCGCGGGGGCATCTTCGACGATCTGCGGCGCGACCTCGGGGATCTCGTCGTCGTCGATCGTCGGGGTGGTCTCGTTCTCTTTCGGGCTCATCGTTCCTGGTCGATCTCTTGAACCGGAATCACTCCATCCGGGGGGAGCAAGGTCCGTGCCGCCCGGTCCTCGTCAACCGGGTCTGTCTCAAGTCGCATCCTGGTTGTTGCTTGTGATCCTGCCCCGGTGGCGCACCGCGCTCGGGTCGGGGCCCCGTCGTCGCGATCTCAGACGGTCTGTCGCATCTTCGGACGGTCGTCCCGATGCAGGCCGTAGTCGCGCATCTTGTTGTAGAGCGTGCTGCGATTGATGCCGAGGATGTTCGCCGCGCGGGTCACGTTGAACCGGGTCTCACCGAGGACGACCCGGATGAGTTCGCTCTCCATGCTGCGCAGGCTCATGTCCTTCAGCGGGAGGCTGCCCTCGCTCGGGCGCTCCTCCTCGCCGCCCTGCGCATCCGGGATCGTCAGGTGACGGTTCTCGATGGTGTCGCCGTCGCAGACGATCGCCGCGTACTCGCAGACGTTGCGAAGCTCGCGGACGTTGCCCGGCCAGGGATAGTCGCCGAGCCGCGCCCGGGCATCCGGCGAGAAGCTGCGGATGCCCTTGCCCAGCTCACGGCTGAACTTCTCGAGGAAGTAGTCGCAGAGCTCGCCGATGTCGCCCTGTCGGTCGCGCAGCGGCGGCACGGTGAGCGGCACGACGTTCAACCGGTAGTAGAGATCGGCGCGAAAGCGCTTCTCGTGCACCTCGCGGCGCAGGTCGCGGTTCGTGGCCGCGATGATCCGGACGTCCACGGCGATGTCGGCGACGCCGCCGACGCGCTTGAAGGTTCCCTCCTGCAGGACCCGCAGGAGTCTGGCCTGGAGGCCCGGCGCGAGCTCGCCCACCTCGTCGAGGAAGAGCGTTCCGCCGTCGGCCGCGTCGAAGAGGCCCTTCTTGCCCGAGGACAGCGCGCCGGTGAAGGCGCCCTTCTCGTAGCCGAAGAGCTCGGCCTCGAGCAGGTTCTCGGTCAGGGTGGCGCAGTTGACCGCGAGGAAGGGATGATCGCAGCGGGGGCCGTCGTAGTGGATGGCCCGGGCGATCAGCTCCTTGCCGGTGCCGCTCTCGCCCTCGATCAGGACCGTGGCGCGGGGCGCCTGGGTCACCAGCGAGAGCGACCCGATCAGCTTCTTGAGAGGTCGGCTCGAGCCGATGATCGGCGGCCGCGACAGGCTGTCGACGTCGTCACGGCTCTTGGCGATGCCCCCGCGCGAGCTGCGCTCGTTCAGGGCCTTGCCGATGATCGAGGCCAGGTGACCGGGGAAGACCGGCTTCTCGAGGACGTCGATCGCGCCCTCGTTGACGGCCTCGACGACATCCTGGATCTCGGGGCTGTCCACGAGCACCAGGGTGATCGTCCGGGCCTCGCGGATCTCGTCCATCGCCAGGAGTTCGGCCCCGCGACCGTCGCGCAGGCGAGCGGCGGCGACCAGGACGACGGGCGGACGACGCCGGATCTCCGCCCGGGCGTGGGCCTTGTCCTGGACGATGGCGACCTCGTAGCCGTCGGCCCTGAAGGCGTCCTCCAGGGCGCTCGAGTGCGAGGCATCGTCATCGACGATCAGCAAGGTGGGCTTGGTCTGCATGGCAGCGTGCTCTCTCTCCACAGGCTCGCCGCCGACCGTCGCGGCTGTGAACGTTGCATGTTGCACCACTGTCATCGGCCGGTTCCGGGGCTCACATGAAATAATTTCCCACCCCGGAGTGGAAGTATTTGCGCGGGGCCACGCCCGGCTTCCCGACCGAAGAAGGCCTCCGACCGGCGCGGGACGAGCCTGAGGCCCGATTCAGGCCTGCCGCACTCGCTCGCCGGGGAGAGGGTGCCGCGAGGTGAGTCCTTTCCCACCCACCCGAATCGGGGCTTTTCCACTCAAGCGGTCGGGGATTGCTCCGATCAGCCTGCAGCGAACGCGTTCCCGGACCACGGGAATGCAAGCCGTCGCCGGGCCCAGGGCCCACG
>JBFIHP010000445.1:0-3683 GCA_041601735.1 Planctomycetota bacterium
CTCGATCCCGAAGGAGGTCCGCGTCATCGACGGCCTCACCCGCGAGCCCATGATCGATCAGCTCGGCGGACTCGATCTCATCGACGGTCTGACGGCCCTCGGCGCCTTCGATCAGGACCGTTTCGCCGACGTCGTCCTCACCCGCGATCTGGGTCAGCCCGGCGGCTTCGTTCGCGTGGTCTCCGGTGGTCCTTCGCTGCCGTCGCTGGCCGACGGCTTCCTCGTCGATGCCCAGGGCGAGGTCGAGCGCGTGCTGCGGCTGAACCAATCCGACGGCGGTCGGAGGCATGCCGTCGTCCTCGGCGTCCAGGAGCCCTTCCTGCTCGAGGTCCTGCAGCCCACGACCAACTCCCAGCCCGCGGACTTCGTCATCTTCGGCCGCGCGGGATTGCCGATGGGGGACGAGCACTACCCGGTGCCCGGTCTCACCGGAGACATGGTCCTCGTGCCGGCGCCGCTCGCGACCTGGGCGATCCCGGTCCTCTTCACCCTCGCCTCGAGTGTCGGCCCGATGCCGGGCGGGCAGGTCCTGCTGACGTCGCCGGCCCCCTGGTCCCTCGACCTGCCCGCCGGCCTCGGCTACCCCGCGGAGTTCTGTCTCCAGGCCGTCGTCATGGCGACCCCGACGCAGCCCGTCATCGCCAACGCCCTCGCCGTCCGCGTCCACTGACCCCATACGGTGCCACCCTCAGTAGCCGGCGGCGTGGCCGTCCTTGCGCATCTCGGAGGCGCCCCGGTAGACGCCCGTCTCCGGGTCGCGGAGGATGGCCTGGTAGCCGCCGAAGGAGCCGCCGCGCACGACGCGATGGCCGCGCTTCTGGAGCGCCTCGACGACGGCGCGGGCGATGCCGCTCTCGAGCGCCAGGGTCCCGCCCGACTTCATCGCCTCGCCGGTGGGCTGGCTCGAGCCCGCGTGGCGGTAGCGGGCCGCGTCGCCGGCCTCCTGGACGTTCATACCGAAATCGACCAGGTTGCAGACGATCTGCACGTGACCCTGGGGCTGCATCGCGCCGCCCATCACGCCGAAGGCGAGCCAGGGTCGGCCCTCGCGGGTCGCGAAGGCCGGGATGATGGTGTGGAAGGGGCGCTTGCCGGGCGCGTAGGCGTTCGGATGCTTCGGGTCGAGGTGGAAGAGGGCGCCGCGATCCTGGAGCACGAAGCCCAGCCCGTCCGGGACGAGTCCGCTGCCCATGCCCACGTAGTTGCTCTGGATCCACGAGACCATCATGCCCGACGAGTCGGCCGTCGTGAGGAAGACGGTGTCGCCCTCCTCGAGTCGCGGATCGCCCGGCGGGTCGTCCTGCGCGGCCTTCTCCATGGTGATCCGTTGCCGTCGTTCGGCGATGTAGCGCTCGGAGAGGAGCTCCGCGACCGGGAGCTCGGCGAAGGCCGGATCGGCGTGGTATCGGGCGCGATCGGCGAAGGCGAGCTTCTTCGCCTCGGCCTGGAGGTGCAGGTAGTCGGCGGAGTTGTGGCCGAGCGCGGTGAGATCGAAGCCCTCGAGGATCGCGAGCATCTGCAGGGCGGCGAGACCCTGACCGTTCGGCGGCAGCTCGAAGACGCGGACGCCGCGGTAGTCGGCGAAGATCGGATCGACCCACTCGCCGCGATGGCTCTTCAGATCTTCCAGGCGCAGATGACAGCCGACGCGCCTGGAGTAGGCATCGATCGTGCGGGCTATCTCGCCCTCGTAGAAGGCCTCTCGCCCCCCCTCGGCGACGGCCGCGAGCGTGCGGGCGAGATCCGGATTGGCGAAGATCTCGCCCTCGCGCGGCGCCTCGCCCTCGACCAGGAAGGTGGCGGCGAAGTTCTCCTTCTCGTAGTCGCCCGAGGAGTCCGAGAGGATGCGCCTGGCGTTCGATCGCCAGTAGCGCGCGATCAGCTGCGAGACCGGGAAGCCCTCGCGCGCATGGTGGATGGCCGGGGCGAGGACCCGCTCGAGGGGCAGCTTGCCGTAGCGCTCGTGCAGCGCGCACCAGCCCTCGACCGCGCCGGGTACCGAGACGGGGAGGGGGCCCCAGAGGGGGATCGTCTCCGCGCCGTCGAGGGCCTTCTTCAGGCCTTCGAGATCGAGGCCCTTCGGCGAGCGGCCGCTGCCGTTGTAGCCCACCACCTCCTTCTTCTCGGGGTCCCAGAGGATCGCGAACATGTCGCCGCCGAGGCCGCAGCCGGTCGGTTCGGTGACCGCGAGGACGGCGTTGGCGGCGATCGCCGCGTCAACCGCGCTGCCGCCTTCCTGCAGGATCTCGATCGCGGCCGAGGTCGCGAGCGGCTGGCTCGTGCAGGCCATGCCGCGGCGCGCGAGCACGGGGCTCCGCGTCGCGTGTTGGCTGCCGCTGTAACGATCGCCGGCGCCGATCTGGGCGGGGAGAGAGGCGGCTAGGACGGTGCTGACGACGAGAACGATGGAGGCGAGGCGGTTCATGAGGCGAGCTCCCGGATGGCGGTCACGAGGCGGTCGAGATGGGCGGGTCGGCTGAAGAGGTTCGGGGTCACGCGCACGCCGGAGTCGACGGCGACGGTGAAGATGCCGTGCTCGTCCATGAGGCGGCGAGCAGTCTCCTGCGGCGGCTGACCCGCGATGCGGAAGTTGGCGATCGCGCAGGAGAACTCCGGCTGCGTCGGCGTGTTGATCGTGACGCCGGGGATCTCCGCCGCGCGCGCGGTCCAGGAGTCCTTGAGAAAGCGCAGGCGCGCCTCCTTCTCGGGGCGACCCACGGTCTCGGTGAAGCGGATCGCGTCGCGGATTCCGAGCATGGCCGAGGGCGGCCGCGTGCCCTGGTGCTCGAACTTGCGGACGTCGTCGGCAGCCTTGCCGATATCGCCGAAGAGCGGCCAGACCGGCGCGATCTTCTCGCGACGCAGCCAGAGCAGGCCGTTGCCAAGCGGTGCGCCGAGCCACTTGTGGAGGCTCGTGCCGAGGTAGTCGCAGCCGAGATCGGGAATCCGGAAGTCGAGGTGGGCGAAGGAATGCGCCGCGTCGCAGATCACCTCGATGCCGCGCTCGTGGGCCATGTCGGCCACCGCGCGCACCGGGAGCACCTGTCCGGTCAGGTAGACGAGCTGCGAGATCAGGATCACCTTCGTCTTCGAGGTGATCGCGCGGGCGTAGCAGGCGACGATCTCGTCCGCGTTCGCCGGGAGGTAGGGCAGCTCGATCTCCTGCAGCGCGATACCTTCGCGCGCCGCGCGCTGGGCGAGGGCCTCCTTCATCGAGCCGTACTCGCGGCGGGCGAAGAGCACGGCGTCGCCGCGCCCGAGGGGCAGGCCCATGATGATCGTGTTCAGCGCCTCGGTCGTGTTGCGGACGAGCGCGATCTCGTCGGCCTCGACGCCGGCGAAGCGCGCCAGCTCGGCGCGGATCTCCTCGCGGTCCGGGTCGAGCCGGGTGCGCATGTAGTGCGATGGTCTCTCGTTGATCTCCCGGATGCGCCGGCAGCGCGACTCCAGCACCTCGATCGTCGTGGGGTTGTAGTAGCCGCTCTCGAGGTTGATGAAGTCCTCGCTCTGCCGCCAGGCCCGCGCGACGATCGCCCAGTAGCGTTCGTCGCGAGCGGTCTCCTCCGGGTCCTGCGACCGGGGTCGGACCGCGACCTCGCGGATGACCCGGTCGAGGTCGAGGTCGCGTTCGAAGCCCAGGAGCGCCGTGCTCGCGGCGGCGGCGCCGAGACCGAGAAAGCGTC
>JBFIHP010000446.1:0-3680 GCA_041601735.1 Planctomycetota bacterium
CCCACTTCGAGGCCCTCGACGACTGGGCGAAGTCCCTGCCGCGTTTCCTCTCCTATGGCCGTCAGGGCCTCTTCGCCCACGACAACACCCACCACGCCCTGGCCATGGCCTACGCGGCGGTGCGCTGCCTCGACGGCGAGGCCTTCGACGAGGCGCTCTGGGCCGAGTATCGCGACGAATTCCGGCACCACGTCGTCGAGGATTGACCCCCCGGGGCCGTCAGCGCCGGTTGACGAGCCAGATCACGATGAGCGGCAGGAGGGTGAGCAGGACGACGCCGAAGATCATCAGCGCCATCAATCGCCGCATTCGCCGGCCGAGCCGCGCCGCGGCGCGCTCCTCGTCGGTCATGTTCTCTTCGTCGGATTCGACCATGGAGGCGGCTCCCTCTCCCCGGGCCGAAACTACCAGATCCGGACCGGGCGGGGGCTGATCGGGCAATCTGGTGTTTGGTCACCGACCTCGCGGTCGTATGATCGAGCCCCATGAGCCCCCTCGATCGCCATCGACGCCCGCTCCGGAATCTCCGGCTGAGCGTCATCGACCGCTGCAACCTCCGCTGCAACTACTGCATGCCGGAGGAGGACTACGAGTGGTTTCCCCGCGACGAGATCCTGCGCTTCGGCCAGATGGCCGCCATCGTCGACGCCTTCATCCTGCTGGGCGTGGACAAGGTCCGGCTCACCGGCGGCGAGCCTCTCCTGCGCCGCGAGCTGGAGCGTCTGGTCGCCATGCTGGCCGCCCGGGAGGGACTCCGGGATCTGGCCCTGACCACGAATGGGGTCCTCCTCGAGGAGAAGATCGAGGCCCTGCGCGACGCCGGGCTCGGCCGCATCACGGTCAGCCTCGACACCCTCGACCGCGAGCGTTTCCGGGCGCTCACCCGCCGCGACGACCTCGGGCGGGTCCTGGCCGGCATCCGGTCGGTGACGGGTGCGGGCATGACCGCGGGCTTCAAGCTCGACACCGTCCTCATGCGCGGCGTCAACGACGACGAGATGGTGCCGCTGCTCGACTTCGCCGAGGAGTCCGCGGCCGAGCTCCGCTTCATCGAGTACATGGACGTCGGCGGCGCCACGACCTGGTCGGCCGACAAGGTCGTCTCGCGCCGGGAGATGCTGGAGCGGCTCACGGCGCGCTTCGGTCCGATCGAGGCCGTCGTCGAGCAGAGCGCCGAGGGCCTGGCGGCCCCGGCCGACCGCTACCGCCTGCCCGACGGCCGCGTCTTCGGCATCATCTCCTCGACGACCCAGCCCTTCTGCGGCAGCTGCGACCGCAGTCGTCTCACCGCCGACGGGCGCTGGTTTCTCTGCCTCTATGCCGGCGAGGGCATCGACCTGAAGACACCCTTCCGCGAGGGGGCGAGCACCGAGGAGCTGGCGGCCATCATCCGCTCGAGCTGGGAACGGCGGGAGGACCGCGGCGCCGAGGACCGGCTCCGCCTGGCCGACTCGCGGCGGGCCCTCGCCGACAAGGACGCGCTGAAGAAGAACCCCCACCTCGAGATGCACCGCCGCGGCGGCTGAACCGCCCAGGGCGTCAGACCCGACATCACCGCCGACCGGTCAACCGGTACCCGACCCGCCTGCGCCCATCGTTCGACCTCGATCGGGCGGTAAGCGGCGGTCCCGGTTCCGACTCCTAGTCGGGGCGGTAGGGGACGGCCTTCCGGGGGAAGCGACGGAGCAGGGCCTCGGCGCGGAGGATGAGGCTGTCGCGGCCGCGCGCGAGGTCCTTCGGGGCGAGGGGGAGGACCTCGTGCGGGACGACGCCGATGCCCTCGATGCCCCGGCCCTCGTTGAAGCGGCCCATGTTGGAGCGGACCGAGAAGTAGAGGGCGAAGAGGCCGGAGGGAAGCTCGACCGTGGTCTTGGACGAGCTCATGCCGGCGGTGGCGCTCTCGCCGATCATGTAGGCGCGTCCGTCCTCCTTGAACATGCCCGCGCCGGTCTCGCCCGCGCTGACCGTCGTGCCGTCGACGATGACCACGATGTCGCCGCCGAAACGCTTCGGGCCGGCGCCCCGGTAGCGCTTCGTGAAGCGCAGCTCCTCGCCCTCGGGGATGAAGCGGCCCATGAAGGCCTCGTGGTCGAAGCCGCCGCCCGTGTTGTTGCGGTAGTCGAGGATCAGCCCCTTGGCGTCGTCGGCGAGATCGGCCAGGGCCTCGTCGAGTTCATCGACGACGCTGCCCGGCGAGCGGCGGACGTGGATGTAGCCGAAGCCCTTCTCGCTGCGCGTCCAGCGGACGTTGCCCTCCTTCGAGACGCGGACGTCCTCCGGATCGCCGGGATAGGCGACGGGGCCGAGGGGGATCTGTCGGACCCGGCCCGCGAAGCGGATCGTCTTGGTGGTCTTCTTGCCCTTCGGCGTCCTGAATCGGCACTCCCAGCTCTCGCCCTGACGGTCGCTCATGCCGCGCTGCAGCGCGAAGAACTCGGCGTGCTGGTCGGTCGAGAAGCTCATGGTGTCGCGGAAGGTCGCGATCCGTTCCGCGAGCCAGTCCTCGACCTCCTCGCCGGCGACCGTCTCGAGTTCCCAGCCCGTCTCGATGCCGAGCCCGGCGGCCGGCCCGAAGGCGCCGCGCACGTGGATGCCCTTCTTCGTCCGGCCGAGGACCAGGCCGGAGCCGGTATGGGGAGGCCCGTCGTCGGGCCATTCGACCCGGCGACCGCGATCGAGAGGCTTCACCCGGGCGTGACCGTCGTTCAGGCGCGCGAGGAGGCGGACCAGGAGTCTCAGATGCTCGGCATCGGTCTCGATCGTCGCCGCTTCGGCCTCGAACTCGGCCCCGATCTTCTTCCAGTCGATCTGCTTCAGCTCGATCAGCGGGGCCGCGGCCTCGCCGATCTTCTCGACGGCGAAGCGGACGTCCTCGACGTAGGTCTCGGACTGGGCGAGGAGAGGGGCGGCGAGCAGGAGGAGGGCCGACAGACTTGCGATTCTCATGACCCGAGCATCGACGATCGGTCGGCGCGGATCAAGTCTCAGCCGCCCCCCCGCGGGTCGGGAGCGAACCGGATTCGCCGCTGACGGCGCCCGGTCTCGCCCTCGACCCGGGAGAACGCTCAGAAGCGGATGCTGATGCCGTAGCGCGGTCCGCAGTCGTAGCTCCGGTAATATCGCCGCACGGGGTAGTGACGGCGAACGTAGCGGCGCTCGTAGTAGCGCGGAGCGCAGTCGTAGCTGCGCAGGTAGCGACGCTGGTAGCGGTGATCGTAGTGGCCGTGGTAGCGACCGTGATCGCGGTAGTAGTGGCGATCGTAGCGGCCGTGGTCGCGATAGCGCTGGGCATCGACCTCGTTCGCGCCGGCCGAGAGGCCGACGAAGAGAGCGGCCATGAAGAGGGGGAGAATCAGCCTGTGCATGCGGAACCTCGCTTTCGGGTTCCGCTCCATCCACGGTCATAACTACGGATGGCGGCCGCCGATTCCAGGAAAATCCGCGGTTCGTCGCGGCCGGGGCGCGACCGATCAGGCCTTGCGGGCGGCGAGATTGTAGAAGAGGCAGATGCTCCGACCCACCGCGTAGCCGACCACGAAGGCGTAGGCGAAGCCCACGAAACCGCCGAAGATCGTCACGGTGTAGCCCGGGAAGTAGTTGGCGAGCAGGCCGAGGTGGGGCCCGACCGGCTCTCCGCCCTGGATCACGAGCCACAGGGTCGCGAGCGCAAGACCGGCGCC
>JBFIHP010000447.1:0-3680 GCA_041601735.1 Planctomycetota bacterium
CCCGATCGCGCGGCCGCACCGATGAAAGGACCGCCGATGATGCGAGCCAAGCTCGTTCTCGCCGCTCTCGTTCTCATGACCGCCTCACCGCTCCTGGTGGGTCGCCTGGGAGCGCAAGGCATACAGGAAATCGAGGTCGCCCCGAGCGCGCTCGGTTGGATCGAGGTCGCCGGAGCCCCCGAGAGCATCGCGCTCGTCGAGCGCGACGGCAAGACCTACTACGCGGTCAGCCTCGACGGCGGCCAGACCGTGGCCTCGGTTCGCCAGCAGCGGCCGGAACTCATGCTGCGCGACCACCGCTTCGACCCGCTCGAGGGCGAGCCCAAGACCCTGCGCGGCTTCGAGGCCGCCGCGAGTCAGCGGCTCTTCATCGTGCAGTTCCACGGCCAGATCCTGAACGGCTTCGATCAGGTGCTCGCCGATCAGGGCGTCGAGGTCCTGCAATACTTCCCCTGGCAGGCGCGCCTCGTGCGCTGCGATCGCGGCCTTCTCGCCGACGTCGCCGCCCTGCCCTTCGTTCGCTGGGTCGGCGAGTATCGGCCCGACTGGCGGCTCGATCGCACGGTCCTCGACGACCTCCTCGCCGGTCGGCGCACGACGGGTCGCTACCAGATCCACGTGACCCGCAAGGGCCCCGACGAGAAGGCGGAGGTCGTGGACTTCATCCGCTCGATCGGCGGCAAGCCGGCGGACTACGTCTCGCCGCACGGTTTCATCCTCGAGGCCGACCTGACGCCCGCCCAGCTCGTCACCCTGGTCCGCCACGATCGCGTCCTCTTCGTCGATCCCTGGTCGGCGCCCGAAGACGACCTCGACATCGCGCGCCAGTTCGGCGGTGCGGACTACGTCGAGACCATGGCCGGCTACGCCGGACAGGGCGTTCGCGGCGAGGTCCAGGACAGCGGCCTCAACCCGTCCCACCCGGACTTCGTGACCGCGCCCCTGATCCACGTCGGTAACAGCGGCAGCCCGGGCCACGGCACGTCCGTCTACGGCGTGGTCTTCGGCACGGGCCTCGGCAATCCCCAGGCCCGCGGCTTCCTCCCGGAAGCCCAGCCCGTCTTCCATTCCTACAGCAACATCATCGACCGCTACATCGAGACCGGCGAGCTCCTGCAGGATCCCTACAACTGCGTCTTCCAGACGAACAGCTGGGGCAACAGCCAGACCTCGAACTACACGACGATCTCGGCCGACATGGACAACATCCTGTTCGACCACGACATCATCGTGACCCAGTCGCAGAGCAACACGGGGACCACGGCCTCGCGTCCGCAGGCCTGGGCGAAGAACATCGTCTCGGTCGGCGGCATCCGCCACTACAACACCCTCACCGAGACCGACGATGCCTGGGCGGGCGGTGCGAGCATCGGCCCCTCGACCGACGGACGCGTGAAGCCGGACATCTCGGCCTTCTACGACAGCACGCTGGCGGCCAACAGCTCGGGCAGCTACTCGAACTTCAGCGGCACGAGCAACGCGACGCCGGTGACGGCCGGTCACTTCGGCATCATCTTCCAGATGTGGGCCGACGGCATCTTCGGCAACGCCCTGATCAACTGGGACGTCTTCGAGAACAAGCCGCACTCCACGACGGCGAAGGCGCTGATGCTGAACTCGGCGACGCAGTACGCCTTCAGCGGCACGAGTGCCGATCTGACGCGTTCGCACCAGGGCTGGGGTCGCCCCGACGTCGGCAGCCTCTACGACCGTCGCGACAAGATGCAGATCATCGACCACGATCTGGTCCTGAGCCAGCTCCAGCAGTCCACCTTCTCGATGACCGTGCCCGCGGGCGAGCCGGAATTCCGGGCCACGCTCATCTTCCCGGATCCTCCGGGCAATCCCGCGGCGAGCGTGCACCGCATCAACGACCTGACCCTCAAGGTCACCGCTCCGGGCGGGACGATCTACTGGGGCAACGTCGGCCTCTATGCGAACAACTACTCGCAGTCCGGCGGCAGCGCCAACACGGTCGATACCGTCGAGCAGGTCCTCGTCCAGAATCCGGCCGCCGGTTCCTGGACCATCGAGGTCATCGCGACCGAGGTCATCCAGGACGGTCATCTCGAGACCGGCGCCATCGATGCCGACTACTCGCTCGTCGTCTCCGGCGTCGATCCGCTTCCCGGTCCGTCCGCCGACAGCGGCCAGGCCAATCAGAGCGATGCGATCTTCCAGATCCGTGACGGTGTGAACCTCAACGGCGAGAAGCCCAAGGTCGGGGTGAACGGCCCCTTCTTCGTGACCCTCGACGCGGGCGATCCGCTCGAGTTCATCTGGGAGGGACCGGTGAATCGCACCTTCCTGCTCCTCTTCGGTCCGCTCAACCGGGCGAACGAGGTCTTCCCCGGCATCGGCAACCTGGACATCGGACTGGTGGGCCCCGGCAACTACGCCGACATCCAGACGCTGATGAACGGCCTGGCGCCGGTGGGCTTCTTCGACCTCCTGGCCAACACCGGCCCGGCGGGCAAGAAGACCCTCGCCGTTTCCGTTCCCGCGGGTCTCAGCGGCGTTCTGGGCGGCTTCCAGACCATCTTCTGGGACGGGCCGACCAACACGATCCGCATGAGCGCGGCCACCGAAGTCACGATCAACTGAGGAGCTCGGACATGAGAACACGCAACAACATCATCCTGGCGCTCCTCGCCGCAGCGGTCTTCCCGCTCGCCGCGGCAGCCCAGGCGGTCACGGCGCCCTACACGCAGGACTTCAGCAACCAGCCGCTCGGACCCGAGTGGAGCACCGTGAGCACCGGCACCGGTCAGGTGACCATCGGCGCTCCGCCCAGCGCATCGCCCATCTCGGGCGGCAACGCGATGCTCTTCGACGGCACCGCGAACGCCAGCGCCTACGTCAACAAGGCGCGCCTGATGGTCGATCTGAACGGGTCCACGGGCGTCATCCTCAAGTACTGGGCCCGGGAGGCGTCGGACGAGCCGGATGCCGACGACGGTCTCTTCATCTCGGACGGCGTTCAGACCGTCCTCGCCTTCTCGCACCAGACCCTGACCTCGACCTGGACCGAGATCACAATAGACGTGAGCATGGTGCTCGCCTCGAACGGCATGATCTCGGGCGGCACGATCGACATCATCTTCAGCCAGGCCGACAACTACCCGATCCCGACCGACGGTCTCTGCATCGACGACATCCTGGTCCTGCCGCCGCCCGTCCCGGACAGCGGTCAGGCCAACCAGGCGACGGCCTCCCTCGACATCAACGGCGGTCTGAACCTGAACTTCCAGCCGGCGACGGTCGGGATCAACGGGCCCTTCTTCGCCTCGGGCAACCTCGCCCAGATCACGATCGAGGGCCCGAATTCCTGGCCCTTCGCCCTGCTGCTCGGCCCGCTGAACCGCAACAACGCGACCTTCGCCAACATCGGCAGCCTCGACATCGGCATGCTGGGCCAGGGCAACTACAACGACATCATGTTGATCGTAGACGGCGCCAACCCGGCGTCCTTCTTCGACTACTTCGCCTTCACGGACTCGACCGGAGAGGCCAACCTGAGCTTCGATCTCGCCGGGCTGCCCCCGGGGGTGCTCGGGACCTTCCAGGGCCTGATCTACCAGCCCGCGGCGCCGTTCTTCAAACTGACCGCCGCCTTCGAGTACTCGATTCCCTGATCCAGGCGGAACCACGGCGATGACGAAGGGCGTCCGGATCGATCC
>JBFIHP010000448.1:0-3680 GCA_041601735.1 Planctomycetota bacterium
AGCGAGTTGTGGACGCTGATCGTCACGTGCGTGCTCGCGCAAGCCGCGGCGATCTCCTCCAGCACGACCGCCTGGCCGAAGTTGCCGATGTCGGAGCCGCCCCAGCTGGTCGGCACGAGGCAGCCGAGCCAGCCCCGGGCGCCGGCGAGCTTCATGATGTCGGCGGGGAACTCGCGCTCGGAGTCACGGATCGCCGCCCGGGGCGCGACATGTTCGCGCGCGAAGTCCCGCGCCTCCTTCTGGAGGGCGAGGAGCTTGTCGTCGAGCTGGAAGAGCATGGTGGTCTAAGCCTCGTAGTCGTAGAAGCCGCGGCCGGTCTTGCGGCCGAGCCGGCCGGCATCGACCATCTTCTTGAGCAGCGGGCAGGGCCGATACTTCGGATCGCCGAGCCCGTCGTGCAGCACGTTGAGGATGTTCAGGCAGATATCGAGACCGATGAAGTCGGCCAGAGTGAGCGGGCCCATCGGATGGGCCATGCCGAGCTTCATGATGTTGTCGATCGACTCCTTGTCGGCGACGCCCTCCATGAGCGCGTAGCAGGCCTCGTTGATCATCGGCATCAGGATGCGGTTGGCGACGAAGCCCGGGTAGTCGTTCGCCTCGACGGCGGTCTTGCCGAGCGAGTCGACCGTGTCGGTGATCGTCTTCATCGTCTCGTCGGACGTGAGCTGGCCGCGGATCACCTCGACCAGCTTCATGATCGGCACGGGGTTCATGAAGTGCATGCCGATGACCCGGGCCGACCGCGACACCTGAGCCGCGAGCTTGGTGATCGAGATGGACGAGGTGTTGCTGGCGATGATCGCGCCCTTGGGCATCACCGCGTCGAGCTTCTTGAAGACCTCGGTCTTGACCTCGAGATTCTCGAAGACGGCCTCGACCGCGAGCTGCGAGTCCTTCGCGGCCGACAGCTCGGTGGCGTAGGTCAACCGTCCCAGCGCCGCGTCGGCCGTGGCCTGGTCGATCTTCTCCTTGCTGACGAGCCGCCCCATGTTCTTCTCGATGGTGCCCTTGGCGCGCTCGAGGAACTCGGGCTTCATGTCGATGAGAACGACGTCGTAGCCGGAGAGCGCGAAGACGTGGGCGATGCCGTTGCCCATCGTGCCGCCGCCGACCACCGTGACCTGCTTGATCTCCATCAGCCTTCTCCTTGTCCTGTTCTCACTGCGTCTTCAGTTCGAGCACCAGCCCGTCGGCTCCCGGCGTCATGTTCGACGAGGTCGCGATCAGCGCGGTCTCCGACATGGGACCGTCCGCGGCGAGGATCGCCTTCAGAACGAAGGGCTGGCCGCTCTGCAGCACGGTCGCCATCATTCCCTTGCCGATCTCGAGATCGAAATCGAAGGGGAAGCTCGGCGCCTGGAACCGGTAGGCGTCCATCATCTTCTGCGAGGCGGGGTCGCGAATGGACAGCCAGAGTTCGGCGCCGGCGGCCCGGTCCTTCAGCGCCGCCGGCAGCTCGATGCGACCGCGTACGAGGCGAGTGCCGCTCGTCCCCGCGTGCGCGGCGGGCATCGTCCCGTGCGGATTGCGCGGCCCCTCGGCGGCGGCTGGCCTGCGCGGGCCGGCCTCCATGGCGGCCAGCAGGCGGTCCAGATCGGCGGCCTTGAAGGTGAGGACGAGGTCGGAGGCGCCGACCTCGACCTGGGACTCGGTCGCGGCCTCGACGAGGTCCTCCTTGGTGTCGAAGTTGCCGTCGAGGTCGATCTGCGCCACCACGAATTTGGGGTCGAGGATCGGATCGCCCGCGGCGATGCTCATCGCCTGTTCGAACTGGCCCATGGTGGCCTGGATGCGGTGGTTCTGGTGCAGCGAGAAGCCGAGCGGAAACTGGGCCCGGTCGTAGCGCACGATCAGCTCCGGCGCGCCGCGGTCGGTCCGCTCGCGGGCCTGAACGGTCACCGAGAAGCCGTCGAGACGGGCGAGGTAGTCCTCCGGCACCTCGATGCGGCCGGAGAAGGCCCGGGGACCCGGCGGCATCGCCCGGCGCCCCGGAGGCGCGGCCTCCTCGCGGACGGCCTTCGACTCGAAGCCGCCCCGCGGATAGCCGCGCATCTCGCGCAGCCCGGCCTGATCACCGCGATATTCGAGGCTCATGGCGATGAAGTACTTCCCGGCCGGGACGGGGTCCGGAGTCCAGCCGAGAATCTTGCCGATGCTCAGGCCCCGCAGTTCGGCGGTGACGTAGAGATCCTGCCCGGCGAACTCCTCGGCACGCCCTTTTCCGAGTCCGAACTCGAGCGGGAAGCGCGGGTTGATCCAGCGGCGCTGCACCACGACGTCCTTGACGTCGGGGCTCGTCCGGAGGGTCATCACGAGTTCGGTCTCGTTGCCCGCGCTGGCCGCTCGCAGCGCGGTGGCGCGTAGCATCGGAGCCACCTCGAGGGTGCCGATGGTCACGTAGTCCTGCGCCGGCTGCAGGCCGCAGCCGCCGAGGAGGAGGATGGTGAGGAGCGAAAGGATCTTGGTTGGCTGGTTCATCAGAGCATCTCGACGCCGAGGGCGACGGCATTGCCGCCGCCGAGGCAGAGTGCGGCCAGGCCGCGTTTCTTGTTCCGTGCCCGAAGGGCGAGCAGGAGGGTGACCAGGATGCGCGCGCCGGAGGCGCCGATCGGATGGCCGATGGCGACGGCGCCGCCGTTCACATTGACCCGGGCCGGGTCCGCGCCCAGTTCGCGGCAGACGGCGACGGCGGCCACCGAGAAGGCCTCGTTGAGCTCGATGAGATCGTAGTCGCCGATCTTCGTGCCCTCCCTGGCCATCAGCTTCCCGATCGCATCGACCGGCGCCATCATCACCCACTCGGGTGCGGCGCCGCCGGTCATGTAGCCCGTGATCCGCGCCAGCGGCTTCAGCTTGTTCTTCTCGACGAAGTCACCGCTGGCCACGAAGAGCGCGGCGGCTCCATCGTTGATGCTCGAGGCGTTGCCGGCCGTGACGCTGCCGCCGTCGCGCTTGAAGGCGGGGCGCAGCTTGGCCAGGGACTCGACGCCGGCATCGCGGCGCGGGCCCTCGTCGGCCTCGAGGACGAGCGGGTCGCCCTTGCGTTGCGGAACGCTGACCGGACAGATCTCGGCGGCGAAGGCACCGGCGTCCATCGCGGCGATCGCGCGACGATGACTCTCGGCCGCATAGGCGTCCTGCTCCTCGCGGCCGATCGCGTACTTCTCGGCGACCAGCTCGCCCGTCATGCCCATGTGGAAGTCGTTGTAGTGGTCCCAGAGTCCGTCGTGGACCATGACGTCGAGCAGCTTGCCGTCGCCGAGCCGCAGGCCCTGGCGGACGCCGGGCATGAAGTAGGGCGCCTGGCTCATGCTCTCCATGCCGCCGGCCACGACGGCGTGATGATCGCCCGCGCGGATCGCCTGGGCGGCGAGGGCGACGGCCTTGAGACCGCTGCCGCAGACCTTGTTGACGGTGAGCGCGCCGACGAGATCGGGGATGCCCGCGCCGCGCAGCGCCTGGCGCGCCGGGTTCTGCCCGAGGCCGGTCTGGAGCACGTTGCCCATGATCACGTCCTCGACCGCGTCGGGCGAGACGCCCCCGCGCTCGAGCGCGGCCTTGATCGCGATCGTGCCCAACTCGGGTGCGCGCAGCGACGAGAGGGCTCCCTGGAACTTCCCGACCGGCGTGCGGGCGGCGGAGACGATGAAGGCTTCGGACATGGCTTCCTCGCGATG
>JBFIHP010000449.1:0-3674 GCA_041601735.1 Planctomycetota bacterium
CGAGGAGGCGCCGCGCGGACTCGCGGACTCGATCGGACCAGGAGCGCGGATGACGGCGGCCGTCGAAGACGCCGGTCACGAGGACGTGATCGGACTCGATGACGAAGAAGACGACGTGATGGAAGCGCGGGAGGACGGCACGACGAGTGCGGCGGGCGTGAACGGGGAAGGACTCGGGATTTGCGGCAATGCGATCGAGGAGCACGCTGAGCTCCGCATTGAATTGCCGCCCCAGGCCGGGTTCCCTGGACTCGTACCAGTCAACAGTTTCGTCGATGTCGCCCCGGACTTCGTTGCGGTAGCGGACTACCATCCGTGCTTGCGCTTCAGCCCCGCCTGAATCTCATCCCAGGTGATCGTCTCCTCCGGATGCTCCTCGTGACGGCGCAGGCGCCGCTCGAGCTCCGCATTGACCTCGTCACTGACGGGGATGTCCTCGGGATCGAGGCTCGCCCAGAGTTCCTCGATGAGCTCGAGGCGCTCCTCGGGCGTCATCGCCTGGATGTCGATCTTGGCTTTCATGGCGCGATCTTCCCAGCCGGGCCCAGGGCCTGCAATCATGAAGTCGTTTCCCGAGGCCCTGGGTGTCGGACGCTTCGGATTCGGCGATCAGTCCAGCGCACCGGCGAGAAGGAGCCGCGCGGACTCGCGGACGCGATCGGACCAGGAGCGCGGATGACGGCGGCCGTCGAAGACGCCTGTGACCGTGACGTGGCCTTCGCTCGAGTTGAAGAGCACCAGGTACGGAAACCGTCTCATGACGGCAGCACGGGTGGCGCGTTCCAGGATCGGATAGGTCGTGGGTCGCCGGCCGATACTCCGAAGGACTGAAGCGACCTCATCCAGGAACCTGTCGCCCAGACCGGGGGACTGCCTGGCGTACCAGAGGCAGGCCTCATGGATGTCCCGGTCTGCCTCCGGACGAACGAAGACCTTCACGAGAGACTCTTGCGGATTCGCTCGATGACGACCTCCCAGGGCTCTCCGGGATTGCCGTCCTGCTCGTACCGATCGAGCCTACGATGGAGTTCCTGCCGCTGAGCGTCCGTGATACGGATGTCCTCGGGTTCGAGGCTCGCCCATAGTTCGTCGATGAGGTCCAGCCGCTCCTGCGGCGTCATCGCCTGGATGTCGATCTTGGCTTTCATGGCGCGATCTTCCCAGCCGAGCCCAGGGCCTGCAATCATGAAGTCGAAACCCGAGGCTCGGGGTGACCCGTGCCGGAGGCGACGTTGCGGAAAAACCTTGAGTCGGACCCGGCGCGAGGCTCATGATCGCCGGCGTGGGGGGGAGCCGGCCGTCTCGGGCCCGAGGTCAGCCGATCGGGGACAGGTCAGCCGGCGAGCCGTTGCACTTCAAGATCGAGGTGTCGCCATGACTCGAAGCCCGAGCTTGCACCTGCTCGTCCCGCTGCTGGTCCTGATCGTCGTCACGGGTTGCGGCGGAGGTGGTGGCGGTGACGCCGCCGGAGTCGACGTCGGACTCGCGATCACCTTCCCTCCGGACGGGAGTTCGACGCCCGAGGGCGTCCTGCGCGTGGTCGGCACGACCGTCCGGGGAGCCGACGCCCTGACCGTGGGCGGCGTCACCGCGACCTCGACGGACGGTTTCCTGACCTGGCAGGCCGATCTGCCGCTCGTTCCGGGACCGAATTCGATCGACCTGGTCGTGACGAAGAGCGGGCGGAGCGGGCGGGCCAAGACCCTCCTGATTCGACACGAGGACGACCGGCCGCGCCCGATCCTCGCGTTCTCGTTCGGCGCGGACGGCAGCTTCCTCTACCGGTCGCGTTACCGCCCCTCGCCGCTCGCGCGCGTCTTCCCCGATGGACGCATGACGGTCACGGACGTGGGCTACGGCAACTACTTCAGCACGAAGCCCATGATCGTCTACGACGCCCTCCGGAATCGGGCGATCCTGGCGCTCAGCGGCGGGCCGAACCTCCAGGTCGTCGATCTCGTCTCCGGAAGCGTGATCGACACGATCCACCTCCCGCAGGGAGACGTGAGCGGCCTGGCGATCGAACCCCTGTCGGGCACGACCTACATCGCCGCCAATGAAGTGCCGTCCTACTCGCAACCGACGGGGTGCTATCTCTACGAACTCGGCGCGCAGGCAACGGCGCCCACCCTGATCTCCGGGCCGTCGAGCGCGGCTCCGGCCGGCAACCTCTCTCTCTTCACGATCGACCAGGATGCCTCCAGCCAGCGGGTCGTCGGCTGGGACTTCCTGGCCGAGTCCCTCGTCGACATCGATCTCCTGACGGGGCAGCGCAGCTTCCTTTCCATGAATGCGACGCTCTCCGGCTACGTCATCGGACTCACGCTGGTGCCCGGGGGCCAGACGGCGCGGATCCTGGACAACATCGGCAATCTCATCGAGGTGGACCTCGCCACGGGCTCGGTGACGTCGATTCCCGTCCCCTCGTTCCCCTCGCCGACCGACCCGCAGTTCAGCTCGGTCTTCACCGGACAGGCGCTCTGGGTGGGGCTCGAGGCCGAGAGCGCGACCTCGACCCTGCTCATCCGCTCGGATCGCGTGTTCCGTCTCCATGCCGACGGCAGCCACGAGGAATTCTGGCGCGCGGGGCGAGGAGAGAGGCCCTCTCTGGAGTGGGAGACCTTCCACCGCCTCGCCTTCGACTCGCAGAGAAACTGCGTCCTGGCCGACAGCCACGGAACGATGCTCTCGGTCAACTGTTCGAGCGGCGATGTCGAGATCGTGCCGAACCAGATCGCGGGACCGCCGAGACCCTGGGTGAAGGACATGCGATACGACCCGGTGAACGACCGCCTGCTCTATGCCTCGCCCGGCGCGGCGGGCCTCTACGAGGCCCGCGGGATCTACGGGCTGTCACCAGCGGCGGGTCCCCAGACCCGGCTCTTCCAGCCGCCCTTCGCATCCTGGGTCGCGAGCCTCGACCACGACCCTATCGCGGACCAGATCGTGGTCATGTCTCCCTACGCCGCGATCGGCGTCGCGGGACTCGTCGTCGCCCGCTACGACACGATGGGCAATCAGGTCGCCTACGACGTCTACTCGGCGCTCGGAATCGACTCGTACTTCTTCCATCTGAACGCCGCCACCGACAGCCTCTTCGGCCTCGTCACGTCCACGAACATGATCTCAGGCCTCGACCTGGCTACCGGGACCTGGACTCCGATCCTGCCCCGCAGCACGGACGGTTTGCCCGCCCAGAACTACGTGCCCTCCCTCGTCATGCATTACGACGAGACGCGAGACGAGCTGACCACGTTGGAGTGGAATCTCCTGCGGGTCGTGAATATCGGTACCGGTCAGACGCGACAGAAGCGGCTGTCAACGGGCGACCCGGACGTCGATCCCGCACTTCTCGGTCTCACCCGAGATCCGAAGACGGGGATGTTCTACGTCGGCTCCAGCACCCATCCCTACATCATGGTCCTCGAGACGGAGACACTGGGGATCTCCTACATCCACTACTGATGCGCCGGACGGACGCGGAAGGGTGCCGGATGCAGAACCGCTGCGGCGCAGCCGGGCCGAATTCGTAGTCCCGAGAGTCCGGAGCCTGCAATCATGAAGGCGAATCCCGGTGCCTCGGGTGTCGGGCTCTTCGGATTCCGCGATCGGCCCGTCGCTTCGACGAGGGTTCGTCGGGCGGACCCGCGCCCGCGCTCCGCGCCGGGTCCGCC
>JBFIHP010000450.1:0-3671 GCA_041601735.1 Planctomycetota bacterium
CATCGTCGTCGCCTACCTCCTGGGCACGCTGGCGATCGGCATCTACGTCAATCGTTTCGTCGGCAACATGGGCGACTACGTCGTCGCCGGAAGATCGCTGAACTCCTACATCGCCGTCGCCACCATGGTCGGCTCGGAGCTCGGGCTGGTGACCGTCATGTACGCGGCCCAGAAGGGCTTCAACGGCGGCTTCGCGGCCTTCCACGTCGGCCTCGTCGCCGGCGTCGCGACCCTGGTGGTC
The DNA here is from genome assembly GCA_041601735.1 of Planctomycetota bacterium. Taxonomy (GTDB): domain Bacteria; phylum Planctomycetota; family DRQF01; genus JACKGY01. The sequence goes on from JBFIHP010000450.1 coordinate 242, forward strand.
GGCCTCACCGGCTTCATCGTGGTGCCGCTGCGACGGCTGGAGGTGCTGACGATCCCGGAGTTCTACGGCAAGCGCTTCGGCCCCGGCGTGCGGGTGTTCGGCGCGATGATCCTCGCCCTCTCCGGGATCCTCAACATGGGGCTCTTCCTCAAGGCGGGCGCCCTCTTCGTCACGGGCCTCACCGGGATGGTGGACCCGGTCCAGGTCAACATCGTCATGACGGCGCTCATCGTGCTGGTCCTGGGCTACACCATCCTGGGCGGCATGGTCAGCGTGGTCATCACCGACTATGTGCAGTTCGTGGTGCTGTCCTTCGGCATGCTGCTGGCCTGCGGCATCGCCATCTACGAGCTGGGCTGGTCGAACATCATCGACACGGTGCAGACGGTGAAGGGCGACGGCGGCTTCGACCCCTTCGACGAGAGCGGCGCCTTCGGCTGGAAGTACGTGATCTGGATGATCTTCACCGCCGGTCTCGTCTCCTGCGCCGTCTGGCAGACCGCGGTGATGCGCGCCTGCTCGGCCTCGAGCACCGCCGTCGTGAAGAAGCTCTATGCCTGGTCGGCGATCGGCTTCCTGATCCGATTCGTCGTGCCGATGTTTCTCGGCGTCTGCGCCCTCACCTACTTCTGGAACGTCCACGGCGTCCGCACGGGCCTCGACGACAGCTCGGCCACGATGCAGGCGATGCCGCTCTTCCTGAGCCAGATCCTGCCGATCGGCGTCATCGGCCTGATCGCCGCCGGCATGCTGGCCGCCTTCATGTCTACCCACGACTCCTATCTCCTCTGCTGGGCCAGCGTCCTCTCCCACGACGTCGTCGGCCCCCTCGCCGGAGATCGCGTCAGCGAGAAGCAGCGGCTCATGCTGGCCCGGATCTTCATCTTCCTGATCGGCGTCTTCCTGCTGGTCTGGAGCCTGTGGTATCCGCTCGGCCAGGACCTCTGGGACTACATGGCGGTCACCGGGGCGATCTACTTCACCGGCGCCTTCTCCCTCCTGCTCTTCGGTCTCTACTGGAAGCCGGCCAGCCGGGTCGGCGCCATGCTCGCGCTCTGCTGCGGCGGCCTCGCCATCTTCGGCCTGAAGCCGCTCCGGGAGAAGCTCGGGTTGACCGAGGTCTTCGGTGTCGAACTCAGCGGCGAGGTCGTGGGCCTCACGACGACCGCCCTGGCCCTGATCCTCATGGTCGCAGGCTCGCTGCTCTTCCCCGACCGGGAGTCCGGACACATCGATCACGGAGCGGATGCATGAACGGCTGGCAACTCTTCTGGACCGTCCTGTTCTTCGGCGCGATCGGCTTCTTCGCCATCCTCGCCGTCGTCGTCACGATCGGCGGCTTCGGCGACGTCAAGAAGATGCTCGCTACGCTCGGTCGCAAGGACCGCGACTCATGAGCGGGCCGGGCCGGCTCCGCCTGGTCATCGGGATCCTCCTCTGCGGTCTCTCGCTCTTGCCCGCCGCCCAGGCCCAGGAGCCGAACGACTGGGAGAACCCCGCGGTCATCGGCCGCAACAAGGAGGCGCCGCGCGCACTCTCCGTACCCGAGACGCGCCCGACGCTCGGCCTCGACGGCCGCTGGAAGTTCCACTGGTCGCCGCGCCCCGCCGATCGTCCTGTCGGTTTCCACGCGGACGACTACGACGACTCCGACTGGACGACGATCCCCGTCCCCTCCTGCTGGGAGACGAAGGGTTTCGGACGACCGATCTACACCAACGTCCGCTATCCGCACCCCAGGAATCCGCCCTTCCTCGATCACGACGACAACCCGGTCGGCTCCTACCGGCACCACTTCGACCTGCCCGATGACTGGCGCGGCAAGCGCGTCTTCATCCACTTCGGCGGGGTCTACTCCGCCTTCTACCTCTGGATCAACGGCGAGATGGTGGGTTACAGCGAGGGCAGCAAGACCCCCGCCGAGTTCGACATCAGCGCCTTCGTCCGACCCGGCCGCAATCGGATCGCCTGCGAGGTCTATCGCTGGTGCGACGGCAGCTACCTGGAAGACCAGGACATGTGGCGCCTCAGCGGTATCTTCCGCAGCGTCTCGCTCTTCGCGACCGGCGACCTCCAGATCCGCGACTTCCTGGTTCGCGGCGACCTCGACGACGACCACGAGAACGGGCGCCTGGTGCTCGAGGCCAGGGTCCGCAACCTCGGCGAGAGCGCGAGCGGTGCCGCGAGCCTGCGCCTGACCTTGAGCGGCCATGGGACTCAGGCGACCTTGCCCTTCGAGGTCCCGCCGATCGCGGCCGGTATGGAGCAGCGGATCTCCGGTCTGGTCGAGCTTCCGAGCGTGAGCCGATGGACGGCGGAGACCCCGAGTCTCTACGACGTTCGGCTGCAACTGGTGACCGGCGAGGGCGAGGAGATCGACTCGGCCGCCTGTCGGACGGGCTTCCGCCGGATCGAGATCAAGGATCGCGGGCTCTTCGTGAACGGCCGGCGCATCCTGATCAAGGGCGTGAACCGCCACGAACACGACCCGGATCACGGTCGCACCCTGACCCTCGAGAGCATGCTGCGCGACATCGAGTTGATGAAGACCCACAACATCAACACGGTCCGCACCAGCCACTACCCCAACGACCCCCGCTTCTACGACCTCTGCGACCGCTTCGGCCTCTACGTCATCGACGAGGCCAACGTCGAGTCGCACGGCATGGGCTACGGCGAGGAGTCGCTGGGTCACGTCGAGGAATGGGAACTCGCTCACGTCGATCGCACGCTCCGCATGGTCGAGCGCGACAAGAACCACCCCTCGATCATCATGTGGTCGCTCGGCAACGAGGCCGGGCCCGGCCGCAACTTCGTCGCGACCTCGAAGGCCGTCCGCGCGGCCGATCCGACGCGCCCCGTTCACTACGAGCGCATGGACGAGGTGGCCGATGTGGACAGCTCGATGTACCCCTCGGTCGAGTGGCTCGAGAGTCGCGGCCGGAGCGACTCCGAGCGCCCCTTCATCATGTGCGAGTACGCCCATGCGATGGGCAACGCCGTGGGCAATCTCGCGGAGTACTGGGAGGTGATCGAGCGCCATCCCAACCTGATCGGCGGCTGCATCTGGGACTGGGTCGATCAGGGCCTCAGGAAGTACAGCGGCGAGAAGGACGCGGACGGCGAGGATATCTGGTACTGGGCCTACGGCGGCGACTTCGACGACCAGCCGAACGACGGCAACTTCTGCATGAACGGGCTGGTCGACGCCGACCGCCACCTGTCCCCGAAGCTCCTCGAGGTCAAGAAGGTCTACCAGTACGTCGGCATCGACGCCGCCGCCCTGGCCGGCGGTCGGCTGAAGCTGCGGAACGGCTACGCCTTCCGCAAGCTCGACGAGTTCGAGGCCTCCTTCGTCGTCGAGGACGACGGCCGCGAGATCCACGGCAGCGAGCTCGCGCTGCCCCCGCTCGCGCCCGGCGAGGAGGCC
>JBFIHP010000451.1:0-3669 GCA_041601735.1 Planctomycetota bacterium
AGCCGAAGCCTTCCTTGCCGTCGAGGACCTTCTTCACGGCCACGCTGCCCTCGGCGCCGGCGTTGTCGGCGATCTGGCGCAGCGGCGCGGTGACCGCCTTGCGGACGGCGGCGATGCCGAAGCTCTCGTCGCCCTCGCCCTTCAGCTTGTCGAGCACCTTGCGGGCCCGGCAGAGCGCGACGCCGCCGCCGGGGAGGATGCCCTCCTCGAGCGCGGCGCGGGTCGCGGCCAGGGCGTCCTTCACCCGGGCCTTCTTCTCCTTGACCTCGGCCTCGCTGGAGCCGCCGATGCTGATGACGGCGACGCCGCCGGCCAGCTTGGCGAGGCGCTCCTGGAGCTTCTCGCGGTCGTAGTTGCTGTCGGTTTCCTCGATCTCGCGGCGGATCTGCGCGATCCGCTCCTGGAGTTCGACCTTCTTGCCGCCGCCCTGCACCACGGTCGTGTGATCCGAGGTGATGGTGATGCGGCGCGCCGAGCCGAGGTCCTTCAGCGTGAGCTGCTCGACATCGACGGCGAGGTCCTTGAAGACCGCGTTGGCGCCGGTGAGGACCGCCAGGTCCTTCAGCATCGCCTTGCGACGATCGCCGTAGCCCGGGGCCTTGACCGCCGTGACCTGCATCGTGCCGCGGAGCTTGTTGACCACCAGGGTGGCCAGGGCCTCACCCTCGATGTCCTCGGCGATGATCAGGAGGGGCTTGCCCGCCTTGGCGACCTTCTCGAGGAGGGGAATGAGCTTCTTGATGTTGGAGATCTTGTCCTCGTGAATGAGGACGAGCGCGTTCTTCAGGTCGCACTCGAGGGTCTTCGTGTCGGTGACGAAGTGCGGCGAGAGGTAGCCCCGATCGAACTGCATGCCCTCGACGACGTTGACCTCGGTGTCGAGGCCCTTGCCTTCCTCGACGTTGACGACGCCGTCCGCGCCGACGCTGGTGAGAGCGGCGACCAGGGTCTTGCCGACCATGTCGTCGCTGTTCGAGGCGATCGTCGCGATCTCGGTGAGCTTGCCCTTGTCGGCGAGTGTGATCTTCTGGGCCTTCTTGGCGAGCTCGGCGCAGACCGCATCGACGGCGGACTTGATGCCGCGCTGCAGGGCCGCGGCGTCGGCGCCGGCGATCAGCGCCTTCAGGCCCTCGCCGTAGATGGCCTCGGCCAGCACGATCGAGGTCGTGGTGCCGTCGCCGGAGACGTCGTTCGTCTTGTCGGCGGCTTCACGGAGCAGGAGGGCGCCGAGATTCTCGTAGGGATCGCTCAGCGTGATCTCGTCCGCGACCGAGTAGCCATCCTTGGTGATGGTCGGACCGCCGAAGCCGCGATCGATGACGACGGTGCGACCCCGCGGCCCGAGCGTGCTCTTGACCGCCTTCGCCAGCTTCTGGACGCCGCACTTCAGCGCTTCCTGCGCCTCGGCGTCGAAGATGAGCTGTTTGGCCATGTTCTTTTTTCCTTTCTTGTTCCAGCGGGGGTCGCCGGACGTTCTCGTGGACGGACCCCAGGATCGCGCGAGTCTCCACAAATCCCGCGCCAAGCCTGTGGCCTCGGGCAGGCCTCCTCAAGTGCCGGAGTCTCGTGGACTTGTGAATCGCGGCCGGACTGCCCCCGCGGCGCCCCGGGCGCGGGCCTGTCACGCTGTCATGCGCGGGAATCAGGCCCTCCGGGCCTTGTGACAGATTGACAGACGGCCTCTCGCGCTCGCGCGAGGTGGGGCCGGGGCGGTGTGATAGAGTGCCGCCGTGTTCAGCCAGGGAGGTCGTCCTTGCTTCGTCACGCTCTCTACCTCGTCCTCTTCCTCGTCGCTCCGGCCGTCGCCCTCGAGGCCCAGGTCGAGTTCCGCCTCGCCTCGGGCCTCGTCCTGAAGGCTCAGCTGCGCGGACTCGGCGCCGAGGGGGTCCTTCTGGCGCCCGAAGCCGGCGCCGTCCGCCGGATCGACCTGGCCGAGCTGGCCGCGATTTCCTTCCCGGACGCGCGGGTCCGCGTCCACGGCGCCGAGTCCGCCGTCCTGCGTTTCGACCTCGCGGGGGGTGATCTCCTCTACGGGGAGGTGATCGACGGCGACTTCGACCAGGTCAGGCTCGAGGCCGATCCGGGTCGGATCGACCTGCCGCTCGATCGTCTCGAGAGTCTGCGGGTGCTCGCCAACGCCGAGGGCCTGGCTCCCGATCTGGCCGCCGATCTGCCGGAGGACCGGGACATCCTGCTGGTGCGCTCCGGCACCGGGATCGATCAGGTCGTGGGCGAGGTGGCGAGGCTGGCCAAGACCGGGGTCTGGTTCGACTGGACCGGCGAAGACGAGAGCCTCTTTGCCTACCGCAAGGATCGGGTCGTCGCCCTGCGGCTCGCCGCGCCGCTCGATCCGGAGCCGCTCGCGGGCATCCATGCCCGCGTCCACTATCGTGACGGCTCGAGGCTCTCGGGGCGGGTCACGAAGAAGGAGGGCGGTCCGCTGGTGCTCGCGCACCCCTTCGGCTTCGAACTCGACCTCGATGCCTCCCGGGTCGCGGCCATCACCTTCCACGGCGGGCGATTCAGTCACCTCTCCGACCTCGAGCCCGTCTCGATGGTCGAGACGCCCTACATCGAGGGCGGTCTGCGCTACGGGCTCCGTCGCGACGAGAGCCTGAAGGGCGGGCCTTTGACCATCGGCACGTCCTGGTTTCCGAAGGGGCTCTCGGTGCACAGCCGCAGCGAGATCGTCTACGAGATCGAACCCGGGCTCGCGACCTTCAGCGCGTCCTTCGGCATCGACGGCCGCGTGGCGGACGCCCGGGTCAAGGGCAGCATCGCCTTCAGCGTACTCCTGGACGACGAGGTCGCCTTCGGTCCCGTCATCGCGCGGGCCGGCGAGGAGGCCCGTCGGATCGACGCGCTCCCGCTGAAGGGGGCGCGACGGCTCGTGCTGCGGGCGGATTTCGCCGACAATCACCACTTCAACGGCTGGGCGGTCTGGGGCACGCCGATCCTGGCCCGCGGCGGCGAGCGCCGCTGAGCAGGGGATGGACGGCACCGCTCTCGATCTGCTCGCGCGTCCGGGTCTGCTGCCCTTCGCGCTGCCGCTCGTCCTCTGGATCGTCGTCCTCGCGCTCGTCGCGCGGAGTCGCCTCCGCGGCCCCGTCTTCTGGTCGGCCACGGCCCTGCGCTGCACGATCGCCCTCGCCCTCCTCTGGTTCCTCGCCGGGCCCGGGACTCCCTTCGAGGAGAAGCTCCCGGCCCGCCTCGAGGTCCACGTCGATCTCTCGCGGAGCGTCTCGCCCGCTGCCCGTGATGCCGCGCTCGACGTACTCGAGGCGCGGCTGAACGAGCTCGTCCTCGCCGAGCGAGCGCCCGCCGTCCTCGACCTCTTCGCCTTCGCGGGCCGCGCGCGGCTGGTCTGGAGCGGGGAGCCGGCCGGCTTCGCCGTGGGGCGCGCCGCGCTCGCCGATCAGGCCGCGGAACTCGAACCCATGGCCTCCGATCTGGAGGCCTCGCTCAAGCTCGGTCGCGCCCGCAGGCAGGCCGATGAGGGGCTCGCGCGCATCGTGGTCAGCGACGGCTCGCTGCCCCGGCCGCGCCGATCGGATCGTGCCGGACCCTGTCAGCTCGTGCCCCCGGTGGCGGCTGCCGAACGAAACCTCCGCCTCGTGGATCTCGGCCTGCCGGAGCGCGTGGAGGTCGGCGCCGAGATCGAGGCGGTGC
>JBFIHP010000452.1:0-3662 GCA_041601735.1 Planctomycetota bacterium
AGGGCCGTTTCGTCGTCTCGCACCTGCCGGGCACGAGGACGGCAGAAGCCTGGCACGAAAGCGCCGGTGGGCGGAGGTCTTGCGTCTGACGCCGGTCAGCCCCTGCGGAATCCGAAGGCGTAGCCCGCGACCAGGGCGCCCGCGGTGGGGATGCGGTCCTTCAGGATCTGGCCGATCGTCTCGTTCTGCTTCAGGTTGAGGATCATGTCGTTCAGGACGTCGATCATCCGCTGCCAGTCGATGGTCACGATCTCGGCGTATTGCAGGACCTGGGCGGCCACGAAGAGCAGGGCGATGAAGATGAGCATGAGCTTCACGACCTTGCGAGAGAAATAGCCGAGCGCGAAACCGATCAGGCCGAAGAAGCTGGCCTCGGTGAAGAAGGGCAGGCTCTTCACGATGAAGCCGTCGTCCTCTGACGCGACTTCCGGCGCCGGCTGCGGTGTGCCGCCGCCCACCGTGGGGAGCAGACCCGAACTGCCCTCGGGCAGCAGGGAATGCGACGAGATCGAGGACGGACTCGGGTCCGACCTGCCCTCGCCCAGGACGAGGCGGGCGGCGACGGAGCCGACGAAGACGAGGCCGAGGATGATCAGGACGCTTTTCTTGACGTTCATGCCGGTTTCCATTCCTGGATGAGGGAGAACGGTAGCATCGGATCGATCCCGCTTCGACTCGAACGCCGCCGACGCCCCCATCTCGATGACTCCGCGGGAGTTCCGAGAGTGCCGACTATCGCAATTCCCCGTCCTGTGGTATTCCTGCGGATCGATGCTCGACAAGCCGCGTTCGCTCCGGAGACACCGTCATGTGGGATTGGATCGTCGCTCACCCCTGGACCAGCTTCTTCGCCCTCGTCCTGACCTTCCTGGTCCTCGTCGCGATCCGCGACATCTTCTTCATGCGACGCCACGCCATTCGCCACAACTTCCCCGTGGTCGGCAACCTGCGCTACTTCTTGGAGATGGTCGGCCCGGAGCTGCGTCAGTACTGGGTGGCCAACGATCGGGAAGAGCTGCCCTTCTCGCGCAGCGAGCGCTCCTGGATCTACGCCTCGTCGAAGGGCGCGAACAACAACTTCGGCTTCGGCACGGCCGAACAGATCTATTCCATCGGCTATCCGATCATCAAGCCGGCGGCCTTCCCCTTCCCCGAGTCCAAGGCGACCTACGCCGACGACGACAAGACGACCATCCCCTGCCTGAAGGTGATCGGCGAGAAGCGCCGTAAGCGACCCTACCGGCCGCGCTCGATCATCAACATCTCGGCGATGTCCTTCGGCTCGCTCGGCGAGCGCGCGGTGCGCTCGCTCAATCGCGGCGCGGCGGCGGCTCATTGCTTCCACAACACCGGCGAGGGCGGCGTGAGTCCCTACCATCGCCAGGGCGCCGACATCGTCTGGCAGCTCGGCACCGGCTACTTCGGCGCCCGGGGACCGAAGGGCTTCGACCTCGATCGCGTCGCAGCGGTCTGCGAAGGCGAACCGAACATCCGCATGATCGAGATCAAGCTGAGCCAGGGCGCGAAGCCCGGCAAGGGCGGCATCCTGCCCGGAGCCAAGGTGACGCCCGAGATCGCCGAGATCCGCGGCATCCCGGTCGGCGAGGACTGCCTGTCGCCGAACGCCCACACCGAGTTCTCCGACGTTGACGGCCTGATCGAATTCGTCGAGCGCATCGGCGATCGAACCGGCCTTCCGGTCGGCATCAAGGCAGCCGTGGGCAAGCTCGACTTCTGGGAGGAGCTCGCCCAGAAGATGAAGTCCGGCAATCGCGGCCCCGACTTCATCACCATCGACGGCGGCGAGGGCGGAACCGGCGCGGCGCCGCTCACCTTCGCGGATCACGTCTCGCTGCCCTTCAAGATCGGCTTCCAGCGGGTCTACCAGGTCTTCCAGAAGGCGGGGATCGCGAGCGAGGTCTCCTGGATCGGCGCCGGCAAGCTCGGCTTCCCGGATCGCGCGATGGTCGCACTGGCGATGGGCTGCGACCTCATCTACGTCGCCCGCGAGGCGATGATCTCGATCGGCTGCATCCAGGCGCAGAAGTGCCACACGGGCCACTGCCCGGTCGGCGTCGCGACCCAGAACAAGTGGCTCCAGGCCGGCATCGACGTGAACGACAAGGCGGAGCGATTCTCGCGCTACGTCAAATCCTTCCGCAAGGAGCTGATCACCCTGGCGCACGCCTGCGGCTACGAGCACCCCGCCCAGATCAAGGGCAGCGACATCGAGTGCTCGACCGGCGTCAACAAGTTCTCGACCCTGGACGAGATCCTCGGCTACCAGAAGGACGAGGTGCCCTTCGGGCAGATGAAGGACCTCACTCACACGCCCTGATCGTCACTGGTCCTTGACCGGCTTGACGACGATCACGACGTCCCGAGCGCCGCCCAGGACGTCGGTGAGGGTTCCTTCCAGGATCTTCTTCATCTCCTGGAACTCGCCGCCGGCGTCGGCAGTCGCTTCCCAGACCTCGACGCTGATCGCGTGCTTGGCGCCCTCGACCAGACGCGCGACCCGGAAACGTCCCGCGGAATCGCTCTCGGCCCATCCGCCCGAACCGAGTTCCGGATAGTCCTCGTTCGACCCGTCCTGCGGCGCCCAGACCTGGACCGTCGCATCCGCCACCGGCTTTCCCTCGGCATCCACGACGCGACCCTCGATGGCCGCCGTGTCCTCGAGCCTCAGCACCTGCTGGCTGGTCTGACCGCCGCGAACCCGCAGCACCCGCGAGTCCTTGGCGAGGACCTGGTCGATCTCCGTGTCGATCGAGATCGGGACCTCACCCGCCGGGAGGTTGTCGAAGAGGAAGGCGCCGTTGTCGTCGGTGACGACCCTGGCATCCTGGATGACATCGACGTCGCCGGCCATGGCCATGCCGAAGCCGAAGTTGATGAAGCCGGAGTCGATGTCGGCGCGCAAGGCGATGTCGGCCGCCGGTCGCCCGTCGGCATGAAGGAGGCGGCCCGTGACCCGGCCGCCCTCCCGCATGCGGATGACGACGTCCTTCTTGCCATCGAGGTCGAGACCGAGTTCGATCGACTCGGCCGAGGGGAACTTCTTGACCTGGGCGGTCAGTCGCAGCTGCGTGCCGAGCGGTAACCCCGAGAAGGCGAAGCGCCCGTCCTGATCGGTCACCGTCCGGTACTGTTCCGTCCCCAACATGGCGAGGCCCGAGATCGCGTCTCCCTCCAGCGGGAACCAGAAGACCGTGGCGCCCGCTATCGCCTGATCGTCCGGACCGACGACCCGGCCCGAGACGACCGCACCCTTGACCAGGGCGACATCGACGTCGGTGAGGATCTGCCCGGCCACGAGCTTGCGGCCGGTCTCGGGCCGCGAACCGAAGAAGCCGAACATGTCGTCCTCGTCCTCGCTCTTGGGCATGAAGTAACCCTCCGCGGCGGCGACGATCACGAAGCCGCCCGGCGGCACGCCGGTGAGCTCGTAGCGCCCGTTGTCGTCGGTCCGGGTCTCCACGTTGGCGGTCTTCGACATGCCGAAGAAGGCCCCCTGTCCCATGTAGCGGACCCGGGCTCCGGCGATACCCGCGCCGCTCGTGCGATCGAAGACCCGGCCCGAGAGCTTCGTGCCGCTCACCATCGTGATCTCGACCCGCGAATCTCCGTCCGCGAGTTCGGACTCCTGCAGGGTGAGTCCC
>JBFIHP010000453.1:0-3661 GCA_041601735.1 Planctomycetota bacterium
ACCCGGCGCTTCTCCTCGCGGATCGAGTAGCGGCGCTTGCGCACGCGACAACCCCGGGTCAGGGCCCAGAGCGATTCGAAGACCTCCTCGCTCGTCTGCTCCTCGACCTCGACTCGCTTGGCGCCGCGCCCGAGGCCGACGCGCCGCGCGTGCCGCGGCGCTCCGCCGTCGTAGACCCGGGAGATCGTCTCCTCGACGCGCGCCCCGGGAAGCCAGCCCTGGTAGACCTCGGCCATGACCGGCTCGCCCCGGAAGACGGGGATCTCCCGCAGGACGAAGAGACGCTCCCTCTCGAGCCGGGTGAGCGCGCCCTTCTTGAAGGCGGCGCCGAGTTCGGCGGCGAGACTCCCGAAGTCCTCGGCCAGGCCCGCCGGAGCGACCTCGCTCTCGAGCGCGGCCAGGCTGTCCGCCAGCTCCTCGCCCAGGCTCTCCCGGGCGATGCCGCCGAGGATCTCGATCTCGCGCCGCCTCGCGAGCCGGTGATGGGCGATCCCGAGACCGTCGAGGAGCGGCAGGGCGCCGACGAAGTGAGCCGACCAGGGCCGGAGCACGGCCTCCAGGCGCTCGATACGGATCAGCAGACGATCGCAGGAGCGGCCCTTGCCGGCCCCCGCGAGTTCGTCGGCGACCTCTCGGGTCGCCGAAGCCAACCAGTCGGCCATGACATCGCCGCCTCTCCGCCTCTTGCCGCCCCGTCCGCCTCCGTCGTTCACGGTCTCGGTCTCGAGCACATCGACGAGGTCGTGGAGCGCATGCCGGATGGCGGGACGGATCTCGTTCTCGAGGCGCTTGCGCAGGCGCCGCGACCGGCGGCGCATCTCGTTGCGAAGGAGCGGGTGGAGATCCGGAAAACCCCGGCGCGACTCGAGCGAGAGCCCGAACTCGAAGGCCCTCTTCAGCTGGACGAACTCACGGGCGGCGCCCCAGGCCCGCTTGATCAGCCGACGCTGGTTCTTGCGCAGGAGCGGATCGATCTGCTCGGAGTGGATTTCGAGCTGGGCCCGGACCGCGGTCAAGGCGCGGAGGAGATCGGCGGGTTGATCGTCGAGGACGACCCGCAGGCCGCTCAGGGCCTCCAGCGCCAGCTGCCGGCCCGCCTCGACCGCGGGCAGCGAGAGGATCTTGTCTGGTATCCGCATGGCCCCATCCTACCGGCCCAGGGGGCCGTTTCCGAGGACGCGGGAGCGGCCCGAGCGGCCGCCCGCCTCCGCGCACTTGCAAGCGGCCGGAGAGGGGTCAAACTGAGGCCATGAGCACCCTCGAGCAGATCGGCAACATCGACGGCCGGCAGCGGACGCTGCGCCTGGTGAACGGGGTCCTGGCCCTCGCGGCCGCCCTCTTCATCCTCGACTGGATGCGCCGCGGCGACCCATCCTCGTGGTGGCTCATCCTCGTCTTCTTCCTCTTCCTCGGCGCCGCCCTCGGCTTCCTCCAGGCACGGGCCTCGACCTGCATCCTCCTCGCCTCGCGCGGCACCTGCCACCTCGGCGGCAAGGCCGACGAGGTGGTCGATGCCGAGGTCCGCGAGGCCCTCGCCCTGCGCGGCCGGTCGATCGCGCGCCGCGCCTTCTGGATCGCGGCACTCGCGACGGCGCTGAGCATCGTCCTGCTCAGGAACCTCTGAACTTCAGCCAGGCCAACCAGCCGAAGAACAGGAGCGCGGCGAGGAGGCCGAGACGCGAGAGCGATCCCTGCCCGCCCCGCCTCCCGAGGAGCAGAAGACCGAGTGCGAGCATCGGCACGAAGAGCGAACCGAGGATGCCGTAGGTCTTCTGCACCTCGCGCAGCTCGAAGAACAGACCGAGCGCCGGAAGGAGCGCGATGATCCGCAGGGCCGGCAACCGGGCGTCGAAGGGCGGCGGACCCGCGCGACGGAGCGATCGCCACCAGTCGTCGGCGATCCGCGGCATCGCTTCCCAGACGCCGAGCAGGCTCGAGAAGACCGCTGCCAGCGCGCCGATCAGGAAGAAGGGCCCGGCCCAGGCGCCGAGCGCTTCGGCCAGGGTGTCGGCGAGCCGGAGCAGAAGGTCCTGCCCACCGCCTTCGAGCTTCATCGCCGCGCCGATCACCACCATGCCGAGGCCGAAGACGGCGGTCACGGCGTAGCCCAGGGCGAGGTCGAGTCGGCAGGCGCCGAGCTGACCGGGACCGTCGCGACCGGCCTCGCGGATCCAGTAGCCGTAGCAGAGGATGGTGAGGGTCCCGCCGACGCCGCCGAGCAGGGACACGGTCCAGCCGAGACCGCCCGCCGGAATGCGCGGCACGAGGAGGCCCTCCGTCAGGCCCTCGAGTCGCCCCACGAGCGCCAGGGCGGCGCCCAGCACGACGACGAACATCACCAGGATCGAGACGCTCATCACCTTCTCGAACAGGAGGAAGCCGCCGCGGCGGACCAGGAGGTAGCCCAGTCCGCTGGCGAGGAGCCCCAGGCCCCGCGGCCACCAGCCGGAGGGAGAGAGCCCGAGGAGCCCGGCCAGGGCGACGCCGCAGGCGCTCATGAGCGCCGAACCGACCACGAGGGTCCAGAGCAGCAGGTAGACCCCGAAGATGCCGCGCCCGACGGGCCCGAGATCGCGGAGAGCGGCCGCGAGAAAGGTCTCGCCCGTGCCGAGCTGGAAGCGGGCGATGCCCTCGGTGAGGACGTACTTCAGAAGGGCTCCGACCAGGACCGCCCAGAGGATCGTGGGCCCGAGCCGGGCGCCGGTGAAGGCGGCGGTGATCAGGTCGCCGGCTCCGACCCCGGTCGCGGCGACCAGGAGGCCGGGCCCGATCAGGCGCATGAGGGCGAGAGGCGAGAAACGGGCCATGAAGAGCTCCGAAGCCGAAGGATCGGCGGCCCGGAGGAGTCCGGGCCTTCCGGCCATCATGCCGGACCGTCACGCCGCTGTCAGGCCCCGGCGCGCCGGCCCTTCTTCGCTGCTCGACCGCAACCGCGACGCCGGGGCGGTGTTGAAGGGGCACCAGAGTCATGATCCCGCTCCGCGCGGGAACGATCCCCAGGAGAATCAGATGAAGACGATCACCGGTTTCCTCGCGCTCCTCGCCATCGCGATCTTCGCGACGGTTCCCGCCGCGGCCCAGGACGGCGGCAAGAGGGGCAAGGGCGGCGAGCGCCGCGCCGAGCTCTTGAAGAAGTACGACAAGAACGGCGACGGCAAGCTCGACGAGGCCGAGCGCGAGGTCATGCGCCGTGAGCAGCGCGGCAAGCGCGACGAGCAGCCGCAGGACGAGAAGAAGGACGACGCGAAGAAGGACGATTCCGGCAAGGAAGGCGGCCTTCCGGGCGAGCGTCGCCGGCGCGGTTGGAACGAGGAGGCCATGCTGAAGCGCTTCGACCGGAACGGCGACGGCAAGCTCGACGAGGCCGAGAGGGCCGAGTTCGAGAAGGCCCGCAAGGAGGTCGAAGAGCGGCGCGGCCGCCGCGGCCCGGGCGCGGAGGGCGAGGGCCGTGGTGATCGTCGCGCCGAGCTGATGAAGCGCTTCGACAAGAACGGTGACGGCAAGCTCGATGACGCCGAGCGCGAGGCCATGCGCAAGGAGATGGGCGAGCGCCGCGGTCGCGGCGGCGAAGGCGAAGGTGACGAGCCGGCTCCCGGCGAGCGTCGCGATCGTCGCGCCGAGATGATGAAGCGCTTCGACAAGAACGGTGACGGCAAGCTCG
>JBFIHP010000454.1:0-3661 GCA_041601735.1 Planctomycetota bacterium
AAGCTCTCGTTGACGAGACCGACCGGGACCGTGATGCCGCCGGGTGAGACGCCCATCACCGCGTCGAAGACGGCGACGCCGGCGGTGGGGCTCAGGAACTCGTCCATGTCGAGGAAGACGCTGCCCGCGCTCGCGGCCAGGGACCCGGCGCCGTCGCCGGCGAAGCGCTGGCTCGGGGGAGCGGTGCCCAGGGGCACGTCGAGGTGGAGGGTCAGGGTGAAGGAGCCGAGCGCACCGGCGCCGGCCCGGGAGATCGGCTGCGTGGAGCTGCCCCAGGACACGCGCAGCTCGCGGCCGAACTCGCGGTAGGTCACGCCGACGCCGGTGGTGTCCCAGTCGCCCCAGTTGGCGAAGATCGACGGCGGGCCGCCGACGGCGCCGATGGGGTCGATCAGGGCGGTTCCCGCGCCCGAGGGCGCGGCGCCGCCGAAGGTCACGAAGCCGTTGGCGTTGACGTTGATCGCGCTGTAGGTCACGCCGTAGTAGTCGAAGGTCGTCCCCGGTTCGAAGGCGACCTGCATGCCGCCGTCGTCGCCGAGCGCGAGGTTCAGCTCCTTGCCCACGGCCGCGTTGATGTCGGCGGCCTGGGTGAAGGCGAGTCCGAGCGGCTGGGTCGGGTCGGCGATGATCGCCTGGGCGGCGATGCTCTCGCCGGCCGACTGGAGGCCGAGACTGATCGAGAAGTCGAGCCGACCGTTCTGATCGGTGAAGAAGAACTGGTCGAGGAAGGGGTTGCCCGAGCTGCCGGTGATCGCGTCGGCGATGGCGACCACGTTCTGGTACGTCACGCCGTTGTGCGTGCCGATGTCGAGCGAACCCGGGAAGCCGATGAAGGCCTGGGGGATCGTCTCCGGGTTGTAGAAGTCGGAGAGGATGAAGACGATCGGCTGGTTCACGTTCATGCCCGAGAGGAAGCTGAACTTGAGCAGGCCCGGAGTGAAGACCTCGACCTGGTGAAGCGGATCGATGGCCGGGTCGATGTCGTTGATCAGGAGCTGGGCATTCGGCGAGCCGGGATAGGCGTTCTCGATCCTTCGCGTGAAGTTGGCGAAGGTCGGGTTGAACGAGATCCCGGCCGCGCCGGTCACCTCGGTGTTCGGCGAGGTGGCGGAATCGGGCGAGATGAAGATGCCCTGGAGCGAAACCGGGGCGAGCACCGTGACGGTGTCGTGGGTGAACCGGTCGCCGTCCTTCTCGCGGAATCGCGCCTGGTACGAGAGGCCCTTCAACCGGAAGGCGTCGTTCATCCTGGACGCCAGGAGGCCGCCGAAGCCCGCGGAGGTCAGGTCGCCGAGCGTCGGCTCGATGATCAGGAGGGCATCCTCGGGCTCGATCGGGCCCGACGGCAGCGAGCCGCTGACCGCGGGATTGAAGTCCAGGTAGATCTGCATCGAGGTCCCCTGCATGACGTCTTCCTTGATCTGGATGTGGCCCTTCAGCTGGGCCGACAGTCCCGGGGCAAGGACGACGAAGAGGACGAAGACGAGGGCACGCATCATGGCAGGGCTCCGTGTAGCGGCTCCTGGGAGCGCTCCGGACGGCAAGGGTAACTCGACCATCGTGCCCATCGGGGGCCTCCCTGGCCAAGGAAAAGGTCTTCCGCTTCCCCGCATCTTCATGCAGGCCGGCCGTCCGGCCCTGCTTGATGCCCGCCCGGTCGGGGCGCATAGTCCGCCATGCCGGCCCTGATCCGCATCCTCAGACCCTTCACCCTCCTGCCGCCGATGCTCGGCATGGCGACCGGGGCCGCGGCGGCCCTCGGGGTCCGCGGAGCGGGCCTGCCATCGGGGCGGGAATTCCTGCCGATCCTCGTCGGCGTCCTGATGGCCGGGACCCTGAACGCCGCCTCGAACGTCCTGAACCAGCTCTTCGATCTCGAACAGGACCGGATCAACAAGCCCGACCGGCCCCTGCCGGCGGGCGAGCTGAGCGCGCGATCGGCCTGGCTCCTGACCGTCCTGCTCTACCTCGCGGCGCTCGTGATGGCCTGGTTCGTCGAGGTGGGGGCTGGTCGCGAGTGCTTCGTCATCGTGGTCCTGACCGTCTTCCTGACCTGGGCCTACAGCGGACCGCCCTTTCGCTGGCGGCGCTTCGGCTGGCGGGCCAACCTCACGGTGGCGATCCCGCGCGGGCTGCTCCTGAAGGTGGCGGGCTGGTCGAGCGTGGCGCCCGTCTTCTCGGATCCCGAGCCCTGGTGTCTGGGATTCGTCTTCTTCCTCTTCCTGCTCGGCGCCACGACGACGAAGGACTACGCCGACATCGCGGGCGATCGGGCGGCCGGCGTGAACAACCTGCCGATCCGGCTCGGCGTCCGCGGGGCCCTCCGGGCGACGGCCCCCTTCTTCGTCCTGCCCTGGCTGCTGCTCGTCCTCGGCGGGCTCGTCCCGCGCTCGCCCTTCACGGCCGACCCGGTCGGGCTCGTGATCCTGGGGCTCGTCTGCACCGCCTACGGCTGCTATCTGCTGCGCCTGCTCTTTCGTGATCCGGACGCGGTCGCTCGGGTCGAGAACCACCCGGCCTGGACCCACATGTACCTGTTGATGATGACGGCCCAGATCGGCTCGGCCCTCGTCTACCTGCTCTGATCGCTCCGGGGTCGGAGAGAGGCGGCGGGCGGGGCCAAAAAAAAGCCGGCATCGGTGAAGGCGCCGATGCCGGTCGGTAACCACTGATGAGAGATCGTGTGGTCTTGCTGTGGTGGTGGTTCGACCTTCGTGATCGTGATCGACGGAGGTCTGAGGTTCACGGGCCTCGGGTGAGGAGCCCCAGGCCCATTGCGAACCGGTCGCCAGTATAGAGGAGGCGGTCTGCCGGTCAACTCCCCGACCGGCCGTTTTCGCCGGATTTTGGCTCCTTTCGGCCGATTTCGAGGCTCGCAGCGCCCGGCCGCGCCGCCGCGGCTCCTTTTGGCCCGGGGTCCGTTGTCGTATCAATTCCAGGACGACTCCATCAGCCGGAAGATACCATGCGTAGCGACCTCGACATTGCCCGTGATTACGCCCTCGAGCCCATCCAGGACGTGGCCGGGCGCTTCGGAATCCGCCCCGAGGAACTCCTCCTCTACGGTCCCCACAAGGCCAAGCTGGACGCCCGAGCGCTCTCGGCCCGCCTCGCCGACCGACCGCGCGGCAAGTACATCGACGTGACCGCGATCACCCCGACCCCGCTGGGGGAGGGCAAGACCGTCACCACGATCGGCCTCGGCCTGGCCCTCAACCGGATCGGCAAGAACGCGATCATCACCATCCGCCAGCCCTCCATGGGCCCGGTCTTCGGGGTGAAGGGCGGGGCCGCCGGCGGCGGCCACTCCCAGGTCGTGCCGATGGAGGACTTCAACCTCCATCTGACCGGCGACATGCACGCCGTGAGCGCCGCCCACAATCTCCTGGCCGCCTGGGTAGACAGCAGCATCCTGCTCAAGAACCCCTTCGGTCTGAACCCGGAGAAGGTGACCTATCGCCGCGTCGTCGACATCAACGACCGGGCGCTCCGTGAGATCGAGGTCGGCCTCGGCGGCAAGAAGAACGGCGTGCCCCGGATGACCGGCTTCGACATCACGCCGGCCTCCGAGGTGATGGCCATCCTCGGCCTCTCGCGGGACATCTTCGACCTGCGGGCGCGTCTCGGTCGGATCATCGTCGGCGAGGACCACGAGGGCCGT
>JBFIHP010000455.1:0-3653 GCA_041601735.1 Planctomycetota bacterium
CCGCAGGTCGGACTCGGCCTGCTGGATCGTGAAGTCCTCGGCGGCCCCGTCGCGCTCGGGCATCCGCCGCAGCAGCAGGATCTCGAGTTGCCGGAGACGGAAGGCCCGCAGGCGCGCATCGAAGGCCTTGGGCGCGTCGTCCCAGATGTAGGTCTCGGCGCGCAGCGCCGAACGCACGCCGACGTTCGCCGCGTTGGCGGCCCTGGCCGCATCGTCCAGCGACTGGGCGACGTGCCCCTGGGCGGCCGCGAGGTTCATCAGCAGCCGGAACGCGATTTCGCGGCTGGGACGGTCGATCCCGCTCCCGTCGGGGAGCTCCGCGAGGTCGTCCTCCATCGCGTTGAAGGCGGACAGCTCCTCGATGAGGGCCTTGAAGTCGGTGGGACCGCGGCCGTCGAGGTGACGGACCGTGGCCAGATTGTGTAGAGCCCAGATGCTGTTCGGATTGATCTCGAGCGCGGTCCGGTAGAGGGTCTCGCCGTCGCGCCACATCCTGAGAAGCGACGGCGTCCCGAGGGCACCGAAGAGGGTGACGACCGCCAGACCGGCGACGAGGCTGAAGCGCCGGATCGCCCGGAGCCGGAAGGCGCGTTCCGTCTCGAGCACGAGCGCCGCGACCAGGCCGAAGAGCGGCGAGTAGAGGAAGCGCCAGGCCCCGACGGCGCCGATCGGCACGACGAGATTGCTCGTCGGCAGATAGGAGAGGATCGCGAAGAGCAGGAAGAGCGCCTCCGGACGCCCCGCTCTCGTGGCGCGGACGAGCCAGATCAGGAGGACCAGCCAGACCGCGAGCCCGATGAGCACGCGCGAATCGCCGAATCCGGTCGGCGGCGGGACGTCCTGATGGCCGATGTTCGGCTCCAGCCGCCTCGGCCAGACCAGCTCGGGAAGGTAACGCGAACCGAGCACCGCGAGCGACGAAGCGACGCGTTCGCCCGTGTCGAAGCCGACGTGCACGGCCTTGCCGGCGTCGAGCCCCAGCGAGCCGATCGCCTGCCTGCGCATCGTGAGAGCACCGAGCCCGGCCAACCCGGCCAGCACGAGGGTCAGGACGAGGACCGCCCGAGCAGCGCGGCGCTCCGGCCTGAGGAGGAGGACGTGGAAGATCGGGACGAGCGGGAAGAGCGCCGCCGTCTCCTTGGCGAGGAGCGCGACCATCCAGAGGAAGGCGGCCAGGAAGCAGAAGAGGGCGCCGTTCGCCGGACCGCGGCGCTCCCAGCCGAGCGCGAAGACGATCCAGGACAGGGTCATGAAGAGCGCGGCCAGAAGCTCGGCGGCGCCGACGATGCCGACGACCGACTCGAAGGACAGGGCGTGGACGGCCGGAATCAGCGCGGCCGCGAAGGCCGCCATGTCTCGCAGGCGCCGCCCGCGCAGGAGGTAGGACACGAGCGCGAAGCGCGCCAGGGCGTTGAGCAGGTGAAGGACGAGGTTCACCGTGTTGTAGGGACCGGCATCGTCGGTACCGGCGCCGAGCCGCGCGACCAGGGCGTAGAGGAGCAGGGTCGCGGGGCGATGAAGCCGCTGTTCGACCTCGTCGGCAGGCCACCAGGGCGAGGACACGATCTCGGCGAGACCGCCTGAGGTCAGGACCTCGCGCCCTTGAACGATCTTCTCGGCATCGAGAACGAAGTCGTTGTCGAGCATCGCCGCGCCGAGTCCGAACACGCTCACGACGAGCACGACGACGATCGTCAGGACGGCGAATCTCAAGGTCAGTCCTCCGGGCGAACGCGGCCGATCTTCTCAGCCCTCGTGGTGACGAGGGGGCATGACTCTATCAAAGCCGGGGATGAGGATGGACGCGGGCGGCGCCGGGAGGCGCGACGATCAGCCGATCTTGCGGTCGGCCGAGAAGGAGGGGATGTCGGTGTCGCGGGGATGGATCCAGATCTTGATCGTCCCCCCGGTCGAACCCGGCGGAACGGGATAGATGAAGTCCCAGGTGTTGGTCTCGTAGTTGTAGTAGGGGATCGGGTTCGCGACGGTCCAGCCGTTGATCATGATCTGGACCTTGAAGGGCGGCAGGCTGTTGCTCGGCGGCGGCGGACCGGGAATCTCGAGTGCGCAATGCAGGGCCGTTCCGGCCATCGGACTGCTCGGCACGTTCAGATTCCAGTTCTGGAACAGGCCCCCGAGGATGCCGCGAGAACCGGCCGCAAGCGCAGATTCCAGGCCCGGACCGTTCATGAAGAGAACGATCGCAAGGGCGGCAACGACGACCAGGAGGCGGGTCCTCCAGGACGAATGCTGGGAATCAATGCGTGAACCCATCCCGGGTAAACACTCCAGGGCTCTTGTGACGGCCTCAGTCTACTCAGGTCCGCGGAGGGGTTAAAAGCAATAAAGGTTTAGCGCAAGACATTTGTTCTCAAGCACTTCGAGATCAGGTGTCGGCCGGGTCCGGGCTGCGACGAGGCGCCGCATCACGGGCCCGCGACGGCTCCGAGGAGCCGCGAGCGGCGTCGCCGTCTCGAATCGAGGCGCTCGGCGCGGCGACTCAGGCCCGGAGCAGGTCGTTCTGCTCCTTTTCGAAGACCGTCTTGCAGGCGAGACAGTAGCGGGCCGAGGGCAGGGCCAGCAGTCGCTTCGCGGCGATCGGCTCGTCACAGGCCTCGCAGAGGCCGAAGCTGCCCTCGTCGATCTTCTCCAGGGCCTCGATGACGGCGGTCCACTCCTCGCCCTCCAGGTGCGCCTGGCCGACGGCGACGTCGAAGTCGCAGTTCCCGGCCGCCCGATCGATCGGGTCGGCGGCGACGTCGCAGGTCGATTCCTGGATGCGGCGAAGAGAGCGGCCGCGGTCGCCGAGCAGGGCATCGCGGCGGGCCAGGAGCTTCTCGCGGATGAGTTCGAGATCGGAGGCTTTCATGGTGGACGACTCCAAGGAGGTCGGGCGCGCTCGGCCTGGACGGACTCCTTCCATCGTCCCGGGCCGGGAGAGAATTGAGGCTTCTCCTCCGGCTGTGGAAAAAACGCGACTCGGCCGCTGGAGCGCCGGCTTCAGCCGGCATCCTTCCTGGAGCCCCGGCTTTAGCCGGCATACTGCTGGCGGAGTTCCGCACCGACTGAAGACCAAAGCCGGCTGAAGCCGGCGTTCCGGCCGGCTAAGGCCGGCGCTCCAGGCCGGCGCGGGATCAGCGATAACGATCCGGATCGATGCGGTGGTGCTGCACCTTCGCATGCAGGGTCGGGCGCGAGACGCCGGCGCGGCGCGCCGCCTCGGAGATGTTGCCCCGGGTCTCGGCCAGGAGGCGTTCCAGGTAGCCCTGTTCGAAGTCCGCGACGGCCTCCTTCAGGGGCCGGTGGCCCCCGGCCTCGCGCGCCTCGTCGCGCCGGACGAGATCCGGCAGGAGTTCCGGGCCGAGCGGACCGTCGTCCGCGAGCGCCAGCATCCGGGCGATCGCGCTCTCGAGCTCCCGGACGTTGCCCGGCCAGTCGTGCCCCTCGAGCAGGGCGAGAGCCTCCAGCGCGAGCTCGCGATCGTCGGCGCCGAGCTTGGCCATGAAGTGGCGTGCGAGATCGGGAATGTCCTCACGGCGCCGACGCAGCGGCGGCGCTTCGAGGGGAAAGACATTGAGTCGATAGTAGAGGTCGCGCCGGAACTTGCCGGCATCGACCAGCTCCTGCAGGTTGCGATGGGTCGCGGCGATCAC
>JBFIHP010000456.1:0-3649 GCA_041601735.1 Planctomycetota bacterium
CAGTCCTCGCGATCGATGCCGTCGAGGATGGCCCTGGCCGAGATGAGGTCGCCGCGTTCGGCGTCGAGGCGGGCCCGGAAGAAGCGGGACCGCGTACGCGCCGCCAGTCCGTCCCGCTCGGCGATGCGATCCTCGAGTTCCCGACTCTCGGGGACCTCGACCGCGGCCCCGCCCCGCTCACGAAGGTAGCGGACGTCGTCGAGGGCCCGGCTCAGTTCGCCCTTGCGGGCGTGATCGGCCGCGGATTCGCCGAGAGCGTCGAGGCAGGCCTGCCGCAGGCGGACGGCCTTCAGGTGCTCGGCGATGTCCGGATCGGCGGCGAGATCGAAGGCCTCGCGGAAGCGCCCCTCGTCGTAGGCCTTTCGCGCCTGTCGCAGCTTGAACATCTGTCGGAACATGTCTCAGGTCCTGGGGCGCTCCGGTCCGACCCTTCGACCGCCATCTTAACCCGCCCCCTGCGGAGCGGTCCGGCCCGGAAACCGGTATCGAGCGACGCCTTCCCGCATTCCCGACGTCCGGGGTCATATTTCCCGCGCCGGGCGCTTTCCGCCCGCCACGGGGCCCCGAACGGCTTCCGGGCCTCGCCGCACCGGGATTGACCGGCCCCGACCTTCGGCTACCATGCCCTCCCACGGCCGGAGTGGCGGAACTGGCAGACGCGACGGATTCAAAATCCGTTTCCCGCAAGGGAGTGTGGGTTCGAGTCCCACCTTCGGCACTTATTCGATCCCGCCCCCCTCTTCACCTTCGAGCTTCAAACGGGCGCGCCGGGGCGATAGTATGGGCCGGCCGATATCCTCGATTGACGACCTCGACGGGAACCCTGAGCATGTGCCGCCGCTCGTACTCCCTGCTGGCCCTCCTTTTGTCCCTCTTCCTGGCCGCGAACGGCCTCTTCGGGCAGGAGGATCTCCGTGTCCTGACCTGGAACGTCCAGGCCCTGGGCGTCCAGGGCTCCTCGGACTGGAACGACGCGCTCGCCGTGCTCGGACGGCTCGACGCCGACGTCGTCTGCATCGAGGAGATCACCAACATCGGCGAGGCGATCGCCTTCAGCAACTTCGCCGGCCAGGCCGGCTACATGTACACGGCGGTCGCCAACACCAGCGGGACGATGACCGGCAACCTCCGCAACGGAGTGATGTCGCGTCTCCCGATCCTGTCCTCGTTCTCGCACAACTCGGTCACGCTCTCGGGTGACTCCAACGCGAACGACATCTCGCGCGACATCCTCGAGGTCCAGGTCCAGGTGCCGAACGCGGCCGACGTCTTGGGCCTCTTCGTCGTTCACTTCAAGGCCTCGTCGGGCGGCACGAACGACTTCCGCCGGACGATCGAGTCAATCCGTCTCAAGCAGGCGCTCGATCAGTTCCAGAGCCTGAATCCACAGGCGTCCTGGATCGTCTGCGGCGACTTCAACGAGGATCTCGGCGACGGGCCCTTCGGAGCCGTCTTCAGCTCGCTCCCCGGCGGTCTTCCTTCCAGTTACCAGCTCGGAGCCGACATCAGCCTGCCGGTCACCTACGACCCCTTCGTGCTCTTCACTTCGGTCGCGGGCGGGATCATCGCCGACGCGACCCAGGAGGATACGACGAATCCCGTGACCCGCGAGAGTTCCTCTCGTCGCCTCGACTACCTGATCCACGGTCCGTCGATCGTCGTGATCGAAGACGAGGTCTACAACTCGGTGCTCGACAACGGAATCGACGACGGACCACCCGGGATGTTCCTGCCCAAGAGCGGCTCTCCGCTGCCGCCCGGGACCTCCCTCGCCGCCGCCGACCACTTCGCGGTCGCAGCCGACATCCAGGTTCCCTCGAGCGCCGCGCTGCGCTGGCCGGGCACGCCGGACGACTTCGTGCAGTCCACCGGCATCAACGGCCCCTGGACGACGGGACCGGGCGAGGATCTGAAGCAGGCCGTGGGCGGCGATCTCTTCTATCTCCACTACGTCTCGCCCGGCGGCAGCCTCGATTTCGGCGTACCCATCGTCGTCGGCCAGCTGTTCACGACCGGCGGTCAGGAGCCGATCGGACTCACGACGGGCATGCACTTCGACCTCCAGAACGCCTTCGCGATCTTCGACGGCTACGCCTTTCCGGCCGGATTCCAGGCCTCGATCATCCCGATCGTCGGCAACCTCCACGCCTGGACCCTCCCTTCGAGCCTCACCGGACTGAGCGTCATGATCCAGACCGTCACCTACGCGAACACGGCCTGGAACGGCTTCCTCGTGTTCTCGGACGGTCACGTGATCGAGTTCATCTGAGCCGCGCGGATAAGCCCCGCTTGAGCGCGAGCCCCGGCTGGCCGATAATCCCCGCGATGTCCCAGCCCACTCGCAGTTCGAGACGGAAGGTGGCGCTCCTCGCGCTCATCTTCACCCTGCCTCTCATTCCGGCCGCGATCGTGTTCGTCCTGGTGAAGCGCAGCCCGCCCGGCGTCGCGATCACGCCGCTCATGAGCGCGGTGATCGCCGAGATGCAGGCGATCCCGAAGCCGGAGGCGGACGCGCCGGCGATCACCTTCGCGTCGCGATTCCAGCCGGGACAGATCTACGAGATCGAGGTCGGGAGAACGGTCGAGTCGGGCGACGCTCCGCCGCGACGAGAGGAGCGCCGCTTCCGCCTCGAGGTCCTGACCGCGGACCCGACCACGGCCCGGCTCGAACTCAGCCGGCATGACCGCGGCGACGCGACCGTGCTCGGGCGTGCGAAGCTCGTCTTTCGCTGGGATGCCGACGGCTTCCTCGAGGCCGAGACCGACGCCGGTCCACTCGTGCGCGATCTGAGGGACAGCCTCTTCAAGCGTGAAGGACTCCTCCTGCCGGGCCCCTTCCCGCAGGCGGTCGCCGTGAACGACTGGCTGGCGCCTCCGGGGCGAGAGCCCAGCGCGGAGGCTCGTGCCGTCCTCGACGCCGCGGGTCTCGAGCTCGGCCGCGAGGAGATGCCCCATCGCGGCGGCCTCATGCCCCGGCAGAAGATCGGCGGGAAGCGCGCGTTCCGCCTGCTCGGCTACCGTCGATTCGCCGTCGAGACCCCCGACAAGCGGAGCGGCGAAGAGAAGGTCGGCGTCTACGAGTTCCGCATCAGCGGCCGCCTGGATTGCCCCGACGGCGAGATCGCCCCGAGCGAGTGCGAGCTGAAGACGGTCGAACGGATCGGCTTCGAACACCGCGGAACCGCGTTCGAGGGCGAGGTCCTCGGCGGCCTCGTACAGCGCATCAGGCGGATCGAGGGAGGGACCAGATGAGCATCGATTTCTTCGGCCACGCAGTGTTGCGCTTCGGCGGGCCCGGCACCGAGAGGGCGATCTGCGATCCCTGGTTCTCGCGCAGCGGCGCCTTCTTCCGCTCCTGGTTCCAGTTTCCGGAGAACTCGCCGCTCGAGGAACGGGCCTTCGAGGACGTCCGCGACGTCCTCGTCTCGCACAACCACCAGGACCACTACGATCCTCCGGTCCTGCGCCGCGCCCTCGGCCGCCAACCCGGGTTGCGCCTCCACGTCGCCCGCTTCGCGACCCCCTGGTTCGAGCGGATGATCGAACGCGATCTCCCCGAGTTCGCGGGCCGCCTCGAGGTCCACGAGGCCTACGACGAGTTCGAGGTTGCCGGCGGCCGGGCCTTCTTCGTGCCCGAGGAGTCGCCGGG
>JBFIHP010000457.1:0-3635 GCA_041601735.1 Planctomycetota bacterium
ACATGCCGGTGATGGACGGCGAAGAGGTTCTCGCCTGGCTCCGGATCCATGCTCCGGAGCTGCCCGTCCTCGTCCTCTCGGGTTTCGGCGAGCGTGAGCTGGTAAGGGACCTCGAGAAGAGCGAGGGGCGCGTGGCCTTCTTGCCGAAGCCCTTCGTTCCCGACGAACTCCTGGCCGCCCTCGACGCTCTCCTCTTCCGACCCCCGCCGCTGCCCTGAGGAAGACGGCAGCGTCCCGGACCCAGGCCTCGCGCCGCGACACGAAACGCCGCGGCGGTCGATCGCCCGCCCCGCCTCGAGCAGACGAGCGAAGCCCCTTCGGGTCCGACGATGGTGGCAGCACGCGGGGTCAGGAATGGAGGATCGTCCGCAGGCGTCGGACCTCGCGGGCGACGTCGGGGGCCTGGAGGATCGCCGAGGAGACGGCGATGCGGCGGCAGCCGCAGGTGACGAGGGCCGGCAGGTTCCCGGCCGTGATGCCGCCGATGGCCCAGGCCGGTTTCGCGACCTCGAGAGCGGCCAGGCCTCGCCAGATCTCGGGTCCGAGGGGCGCTCCCGCGTCCTTCGTCGCGGTCCTGAAGATCGGCCCGATCCCGATGGCATCGACCGCGGGATCGGCGAAGGCCGCGACGGCCTGGACCAGGGAGTGGGTCGAGAGTCCGATGAAGCAGTCCGGCCCGACCAGGGCGCGAGCCGCGGCGGGCGCGAGGTCGTCCTGGCCGACGTGGAGGCCTCCGGCACGGAGCCGCGCGGCCAGCTCGGCGTCGTCGTTCACGACGAGGGGGCGACCCGCCGAGCGACACAGTTCGAACAGGACGCGGCCGAGTTCGAAGACCTCGTCCGGCTCGGCGTCCTTCTCACGCAACTGGACCAGATCGACCCCGGCCGCGAGGGCCGCGCGAACGCGATCGAGGAATTCGCCGCGCGGCGCCTGTGCGCGGCCGGCGATCAGATAGAGCGAGGGCACGGCGGTCACGCCGGCCGGCAGACGGTTCATCCTCGTCCTCTCGCCTTTTCGTCCATCGCCCCGTCGTGATAGTCTCTCGCCATGCGAAGGCTCCTGGCCATCCTCGGCGTGCTCTTTCCGTTCACGCTCGCGTTCGTCCCCGGCTGGGGGCACATCTGGCTCCGCCGCTACAACCGCGGCCTCGCCCTCTTCTTCCTCTTCTTCGGCTCGATCAACGTCTCGCTGGCCATCTTCCTGCTCGACACATCGGAGCGCTTCGCGATGCTGAATCGCCTGGCGCAGGCCCTGGCCGTCGGTGTCCTGGTCTTCTCGCTCGTCGATGTGCTGCGCATCACGATCTGGCTGAAGAGCAAGACGGTGACCAATCGTCGCAAGATGCTCTACCGGAAGTCGCTGACCCACTACCTTCGCAGCGAGTACGGCCAGGCCGAAGACTCCGCCGTCCGCATGATCAGGACCAATCCTCTCGACGTCCAGGCCCTGCTCATCCTCGGGATGATCCAGCGCGAGGACGGCCGACCGAGAAACGCCGCCGCGACCTTCAAGCGCGCGCTGCGCGGCGGTCAGGCCGGTGTCTGGCGGGCCGATCTGGAGCGCGAACTCGAGGCGACGCGGCAACGCTGAGACTCATCGTCCCGGGGCTCTCGCCTCGGCCCCGTTGCATCGGACTCGCCTCGCGCGACCACCACGCCCCCGAGGTGGCGAGATGAAGCCGGCCGCGGAGGCTCCGACCTCTCTCAGTTCAACCGATCGATGATCAGCTGCAGCGCCTCGCGGTCCTTCCGATCCCGGGCGAGGTCGAGCAGTCGTTCCAGCGCCGCTCGATGCTCGGGCTGAGCCTGGTTGTTCAGGTAGATCAGGTAGCGGTCCTCGATCGCCCCCCGCTCCTCGAGGAGCTCGACGACCTCGGGCACGAAGCGCGGCTCCCGGACGACGGCGAAGAACCGATCGACGTAGTGCCCTATATCGTCGCCGCCTCCGCGCGCCCGCCCGAGAAGATCGCCGATGTCCTCCGGACTGCCGGTCATGAGCAGGGCCAGCACACCGTGGCAGCGCAGATCGGCGAGCTCCGGGTCCGACTCGTGGACCTCGCCGACGGCGTAGGCCGCCTTCTCCTCGGGACCGTCGAGGAGGTCCCTGATCAGGAGCTTACCCTCCTCCGAGCCGTTCCGCGCCAGTCCCCAGAGCGCGAGCCGCCGTTCCGGGGTCTTGCCCGAGCGCCGGAAGAGGTCCAGCATGAGCCTCTCTCCGGCCGGCGCACCGGTGAAACCGGCGCGCGACACGAGCTTCGCCCGGCGCAAGGGGTCGAACTCCTCGCGGATCAGGTCCTCGAAGGCGCCCGCGGCACGGGGCGTGCGCGTGAGCATGTAGCTCAGGGCCTCCGCGACCATCTCCGGCTCGGCCTCGTAGTAATCCCGCACGACGTCGACGAAGGGCTCGCCGCCCCAGCTGCGAAAGGCGATGAGCAGGTAGTACTTGGTCGTCGGATCCTCGCAGCTCTCGAAGAAGGCTGCGAGCCTGGCCGCCTCCTCGGGGCTCATCGCGAGCATCGCCTCGCGCAGCTCGCTCAGGGCGACCTTGAGTCGCAGGGTGTTCGCACCGGACTTCGTCCGACCCCGGGTGAGCATCTCGATCCGGCCGATCGAGTCCGGCAGGCCGTCCATGCGGCCGCGCGGAGCCGCGCCGGGCGTGACCCGACCGATCATCCACTCCGGCATCCCGGGCACGCGGACCGCGTCAGCTCCCCCGCCGGCCGAGACGACCCGCTCCTCCGCCGCGAAGGGGTCCGGGGACTCGCCGCCCCCACCCGCGCGGGGCCGGATCTCTTCTTCGCCCAGGAAGGACCAGATCAACCAGGCGCCCAGGGCCAGGGCCATGCCGGCCAGGAGCGGTAACAGCCATCTCATCAAGGTGCAGATCCTCCGATCGCGGTCCCGCGGGCGGTCAGGCCGACGCGGAGCCACGCTGGCTCCAACCCTCGTCGCGGGCGCTGACAGTTTGACAGAGGCTCCCGAGAGCCCTGAAGAGGTCTGCCATTCTGTCACCGTGGTGCGGCCTGCCAAGGGTCGTTAACTTGCGCCAGTATGACGAATTAGGACAGCGATCAAAAGACGGGAGCATCGGTCCGCACTTTGCTCCCCGCGCGGCGGAAAGTCCTGCTGGAGAGCCGGCTTGAAGACCCTGCGCAACATCCTGGTCGTGGACGACGACGTCCGCGTGCTCGGCTCGCTCAGCGAGCTCCTGGAGCGTGACGGCTTCAACTGCTTTCCGGCGCGCTGTCCCAGCGAGGCCCTGGAGATCGCCGCGAGCCACGAGCTCGAGGCCTCCATCCTCGACCACTTCCTGGGCGCCCGTACGGGCCTCCAGACCTTGATCGAACTGCGCCGCATCCACGCGGAGCTGGCCGCGATCCTGATGTCCGGCAACCTGACGCCGGACATCGTCAACGAGGCGCGGCGGCTCGGCCGGGTGACGGTGCTGGACAAGCCGATCGAGATCGCGCATCTGCGCGTGGCGATATCACGACTCGCGGTCTCCTGAGACCCGGGTCGATCGGAAGGCCCGCCGGGAACGGCGGGCGGTCTTCCTTCACGCGAGGGAGACGAGGACTTTGTCATCGAGCCGGCGAGTCCGGCGCTTGAGGAGAGAGTAGAACATGGCAACGAAGC
>JBFIHP010000458.1:0-3630 GCA_041601735.1 Planctomycetota bacterium
CCGAGGCCGGCGGCCATGTCGCGCAGCAGGCCCTGCGCCTCCTCGTCGGCTCGCTCCATCCGCTGGCCCGGCGCGAGGCCCCGCAGCTCGCTGTTGATCCGGCCGAGTTCGCGATCCGTGGCCCGCGCCAGCCGGGTCACGGGGTGATCCGGGTCTTCGAGGAGGAGGACCTCGGCGAAACGGCCGTCGGGCAGAAGCCCCACGACGTTGAGGCTGAGGCGGACGCTCTTCGAGCGGGTCGAGGTGCGGACGATCTGCATGGTGACGGCGTACTTCTCCTGAGAGCCCTCGCCGGGACCATGGAAGTGGCCGAGCGCGATCTGGCCGCGCAGGTCGTAGGCCCGGTCCGACTTCTTGAAACCGGGGAGACGCTTCGAGACCAGGGCTTCGCGATCGCTGGCGATCGTGACGACGCGGCCGCGATCCCTGGCCAGCTCCTCGACCCCCGGGTCCGAAAGCTCGATCGCGAATTCGAGCAGAGGTTGGAATCGCGGCACCCCGGTCTCGGAGTAGCCGACGAAGACCTCGCGTGGCGTCGTGGGCCGCCCCTGCTCGGGACAGGCCTCGTTCTTGAGGAAGCTGAAGACCACGCCCGGGACGTAGGCGGAGTGCGAGAGGATCGCGTCGTCGATGTGAGCCTCGAGCCGACGCATCAGCTGCCTCACCTCCTTCTCGCGCTCCTCGCCGCGACCGCTGAAACCGATCTTGAACGAGGCCTCGAAGGGCGGAAGCGAGCGCACGACGTCGCGGGCGTGCGGGCGGCCGAGGAAGAGATCCCGCGCCAGCGACTCCAGCTGGGCGTGGATCCGGGCGAATTCCTCTTCCAGTTCGCTCCTCCCGGGAGCTCGGCGCGTCTTCTTGGGGCGATTCATGGCCGGGAGTCTAACGCCTGGGGGCCCGAGGCGCGATCAGGAGCCGGCCATCTCCGATTGGAGAGCGGCCGAGCGGCCTGATACCATGCCGCCGCATTTCCCCTGGAACCCGGATTTTCGAGGAGCGGGACGGTGACGGAGATCCCGAAGAAGTTCGATCATGCCGAGGCCGAGGCCCGCTGGGCCGAGACCTGGGAGACGAGCGGCATCCACCGCTGGGACGAGAGCCGCGGACGCGACGAGACCTTCGTGGTCGATACCCCGCCGCCGACGGTCTCGGGCTCGCTCCACGTCGGCCATGTCTTCAGCTACACGCACCAGGATCTCGTCGCGCGCTATCAGCGCATGCTGGGCAAGAACATCGCCTACCCCATGGGTTGGGACGACAACGGCCTGCCGACCGAGCGCCGGGTCCAGAACATCTTCGGCATCCGCTGCGACCCCTCGCTGCCCTACGACCCGGACTGGAAACCGCGCCGGGACAAGGGCAAGAAGGACCCGATCGAGGAGGTCTCGCGCCGCAACTTCATCGAGGCCTGCTCGATCATCACCGAGGAGGACGAGAAGGCCTTCGAGGAGCTCTGGCGCCGGCTCGGCCTGTCGCTCGACTGGAGTCGGACCTACGCGACGATCGACGAGCACTGCCGCAAGATCTCGCAGCTCTCCTTCCTCGATCTCGTCGCGAAGGGCCAGGTCTACAACACCGAATCCCCCACCATGTGGGACGTGGACTTCCAGACCGCCGTGGCCCAGGCCGAGGTCGAGGACCGCGACCGTCCGGGACTCATGCACGACGTCCGCTTCGCGGTGAAGGGCGGCGGCGAGTTCACCATCTCGACGACCAGGCCGGAGCTGCTTCCGGCCTGCATCGCCGTGGTGGCCCATCCCGACGACGCGCGCTTCAAGCCGCTCTTCGGCAAGACTGCGATCACACCGCTATTCGGCGCCGAGGTGCCGATCCTCGCGGCCTCGCACGCCGACCCCGAGAAGGGCACCGGCATCCTGATGGTCTGCACCTTCGGCGACGCCAACGACGTCGACTGGTGGAAGCAGTCCGACCTGCCGCTGAAGCAGGTGATCGGCATGGACGGCAAGATGGTGCCGGTGCACTTCGGCGCGGCGCCCTTCGCCTCCATCGACCCCGCCGAGGCGCAGCGTCACTACGACGAGATCGCCGGGCTCTGGACCAAGCAGGCCAAGACCAGGATCGCCGAGAAGCTCGGCGAGGACGGCAGCGGTCCGCACGGCGAGGGCGCCGCCCTGGTCGGCGAACCGAAGACCCTCGATCATCCCGTCAAGTACTACGAGAAGGGCGATCGCCCGCTCGAGTTCGTGCCGACGCGGCAGTGGTTCGTCAAGATCCTCGAGCACAAGGCCGCCCTGCTCGAGCAGGGCAAGAAGATCGTCTGGCACCCGCACTACATGCGGACCCGCTTCGACCACTGGGTCGAGGGCCTGAACCAGGACTGGTGCATCTCGCGCCAGCGCTACTTCGGCGTGCCCTTCCCGGTCTGGTACCCCGTGCGCGAGAACGGCCTGCCCGACTTCTCGAAGCCGATCTACGCCGGCGCCGACCAGCTCCCGGTCGATCCGATGAGCGCCCTGCCCGCGGGCTTCAGCGAGGCGCAGCGCGGCAAGCCCGGGGGCTTCATCGGCGATCCCGACGTGATGGACACCTGGGCCACGAGTTCGCTGACCCCCCAGATCATGAGTCACTGGGGCCTCGACGAGGCGCGGCACCGCAAGCTCTTTCCGATGGACGTGCGGCCGCAGAGCCACGAGATCATCCGGACCTGGGCCTTCTACACCATCGTCAAGGCCTGGATGCACGAGCGCGAGATCCCCTGGAAGCACGTGCTCATCTCCGGCTGGATCCTCGATCCCGACCGCAAGAAGATGAGCAAGTCGAAGGGCAACGTGGTCACCCCCGGCCACCTCCTCGACCAGCACTCGGTGGACGGCGTGCGCTACTGGGCCGCTCGGGCCAGGCTCGGCGCCGACACCGCCTTCGACGAGACCGTCTTCAAGGTCGGCAAGCGCCTCGCGACCAAGATCTTCAACGCCAGCCGCTTCGTGTTCAGCCAGCTCGACCGTGCCGGCGTCGCCGAGGCCATGCCGGGGGCGGAGATCAGCGCCACGCTCGATCAGGCGATGATCGCGAGGCTCCGCAGCGTGGTGAAGCAGGCCACCGAGGCCTTCGAACGCTTCGACTACGCCGCCGCCCTGCAGACCGCCGAGGAGAGCTTCTGGCAGTTCTGCGACCACTACGTGGAGCTGGTGAAGGGTCGCTCCTACGCCGACGAGGACTCGCCCGCGCGGCGCTCGGCCCTGGCCGCGCTGCGGCTCGGGCTCTCGGTCCACCTGCGCCTGCTCGCGCCCTTTCTGCCCTACGTCAGCGAGGAGGTCTGGTCCTGGCGGCTCGCGGGCGAGGGGCGCCTGGCCTCGATCCACACCAGCCCCTGGCCGACGGCCGCCGAATTCGCCGACGTGGCGACCGAGATCGGCGCCGCGGCGCTGGTGGCGGCGGTCGAGGTCACCTCGAAGATCCGCGGGGCCAAGTCCGACGCCCAGAAGAGCCTGCGCTGGCCGGTCAGCGCGCTGGTCGTGCGCGGCGCCGAGGACGACGTCGCGGCGCTGCGGGCCGTGCTCGCCGACGTGCTCGAGGCCGGCCACGTCGCGGCCGAAGGCGTCGATCTCGCGGCCGGCGCGCCGAGCGAAGGTGAACGCTTCGCGATCACCGTCACCCTGGGCGAGGAGC
>JBFIHP010000459.1:0-3624 GCA_041601735.1 Planctomycetota bacterium
CCGCGCTCCCGACCGAGGTCATGGCCCACGTCGATGGTCTGAAGCACCGGAGCATGGTCTTCGTCTTCCTGGTCCTCGACCGGAAGAGCCTGACCCACGACCACTGGATCTACATCCCGGAGGACACGCTCACCGTCCACCGACTCTCCGAACCGAAGAACTTCAGCGACGACTGCGCGCCGGCGGACAAGACCCTGGTCTGCGCCGAGATCACCTGCGACTTCGGTGACGAGATCTGGAACAAGAGCGACGACGAGCTGCGCGAGATCGCGGTCCGCGACCTGGTCGAGATCGGCCTGATCAAGGCCGACGAGGTGCTCGAGACCTTCTCGCACCGCGAGCTCTTCGCCTACCCTCTCTACGACCTCGAGTACCGCGGCCACCTCGAGCCCATCCTCGCGGCCGTGGACGAGATCCAGGGTCTCGACACGACCGGCAGGCAGGGCCTGTTCAAGTACAACAACATGGATCACTCCATCGCGATGGGCTTCACCGCGGCGGACATCCTGCTGGGCGAGGACGCCGACCACAGGAAGGTCGCGACCGGCGACACCTACTTCGGCTGAGCCCGAAGGGACGGCTGCGGCGCGAGGAGGCCGGGGACGCGAACATGACGGCAAGGACCAGCGCAGCCGATCGCCTCGCCCCGGCCGGGAACGGCCGCGGATGAGCCCGAGAGCCCCCCTCCCCTCCCTCCACGGCGACCTGCCGCTGATCGAGGTGGCCTGTCGCATGTGCGGCTCCGAGCGGGCCGAGAACGTGGTGGAGGAGCCGCCGTTTCGGGTCCGGCGCTGCGCCGACTGCAGCTTCGTCTACGTGACCCCGCGGGTGCCGGACGAGGATCTCCACCGCATCTACGGGGACGACTACTTCCAGAGCGACTGCCCCTCCGACTACGGCTACGGCGGCTACCTCGAGGACATCGCCTGCCACCGCCGGACCTTCCGCAAGAAGGCCGACTTCGTGACCCGCTTCAAGACGGGCGGCCGCATGCTCGAGATCGGCGCGGCCGGCGGCTTCTTCCTCGACGAGATGAGCAGGCGGGGTTTCGAGGTCGAGGGCATCGAACTCTCGCCCCGGGCCTGCGCCTTCGCCCGTGAGCAGCTCGGCATCGAGACCATCCACAACGAGCGCCTCGAGGATCTCGATCTCGAGGAGGGCGGCTACGATCTCCTGGTGCTCTTCGACGTCATCGAACACCTCTCCGATCCCTTCGGCGCCCTCAGCGACCTGCGGAGGCTCCTGAAGCCGGACGGGGTGATGGTCCTGCAGACCCAGAACGTCGATTCCCTGGCGGCGCGGCTTCTGGGCCGACGCTGGCACCACTACAAGCACCTGGAGCACATCTACCACTTCTCCCCGACGACCATACGACGAGCCCTGGACGAGGCCGGCTTCGAGACCCTCGAATTGACGGCCGGCGGGTCGGGGAAGTACATTTCGATCGCGTTCTTCGTCGAGCGCATGCGGCGCTACAATCGGCTCGCGCACCTGCTCCTGACGCCGCTGAAGCTGCTCGGCCGGCTGCCCTTCTACGTGAGCCCGCGCGACGAGATGCTGGTGGCCGCGCGACCGCGGCCCATGGAACCGGAGGGGACGTGAGGTGAAGAAGGCCGATCTGGGCGCCGTCGCGATCCTGCTGGTCATTCCGGTATTGCTCGCGCTGCCCTTCATCGTCGGTCCCTACGCTCTGTTCTCCTTCCACAGCGCCGCGCTCGAACCCTGGACGACGAGTTTTCCCGAGCTCGCGAACTCCGAGCCGGCCAACCGCAACGTCAGCGACAAGCAGTTCATCCTCTATCCCGATCTCGTCTTCGGTTCCGAGCAGCTGCGCCAGGGCCGCGCGCCCCTGTGGAATCCCCACAACTTCGCGGGCATCCCCCATCAGGCCAATCCGATCACGGCGACGGCCTACCCCTTCAACGCGCTCGCGACCTTCCTCGATCCCGCGACGGCGATCGCGGTCTCGACCTTCCTGCACCTCGCGCTCGCCGGCATCTTCTGTTTCCTCTTCCTGCGGAGCATCAAGCTCCGCAGCGGCGCGGCGCTCGCCGGAGGTCTCTGCTGGGCCTTCTCCGGCTGGATGACCGTACACCTGCAGAACTACTGCCTCGTCACGACCATGGTCTGGCTGCCGCTCGGGCTCTTCGCCCTCGAACGGGTGATTCGACGCCGGCCGCGCTGGGCGCTGATGATCCTGGCGCTCGCGATCGGCCTGATGATGCTCGCCGGCTTCCCGCAGACGGCGGTCATCAACTGCTGGTTCCTCCTCGCCTATGCCCTGGTCGGACTCCTGCGCATCGCCGCGACCGACGGCGCCGAGGTCTTCATCCGGCGCTCGGGGTTCCTGGCCGCCTTCGCTCTCCTCGGGCTGGCGCTGGCGGCCGTGCAGCTCGTTCCCACCCTGGAATTCATGGAGCGGGCGGGTCATCAGGATCGGGACTTCGCCGACCTGAAGGCCGACTCGCTCCGGCCGATCAGCCTCGTTCACCTGATCGTCCCCGACTTCTTCGGTCATCCCTCGTCGAGCGCCGCACCGTCGAAGGAGCTCTTCCGGCTCTGGCTTCTCGCCGACGGCCGGACGACGACGCACATCCCGAACAACTACTCCGAGCGCAGCTTCCACGTCGGGCTCCTGGCGCTCCTCCTCGCGCTCTTCGCCCCCTTCCTGCGCCGCGATCGCGCCTGCCTCACCCTCTTCGGGGCGCTCGTCGTCTCGTTGCTATTGGCATGCGGTACGCCGCTCATGGCCCTGGCCGCGAAGCTCCCGGGGCTCGACTTCGGCAGCCCGATGCGATTCAACCAGATCGCCGGCTTCGCCCTCGCCTGCCTCTTCGCCGTGACCCTCGACCGCCTCATGGGGCTCGGTCGCGAGCAGATGGCCCGGCTCGGCAGACCGCTTCTCCTCGTCGGCATCCCGCTCCTGTCGATCGGACTGGTCGTGATGGTCGCGCTCTGGCTCTTCCCCGAGGCCTCGGCGCGCGGTCTCACCGACTTCCTGCGCGCCCGCGGGGTCGACCGGGTGATCGGCACGGCCGATCTGCCGGTCGAGGACCAGTACCGCCTCGCCCTGGCGCCGGTTCGCGATCTCGCCCGGCGCGGCGGCCTGGCCGTCCTCGTGCTGGCGGTGAGCCTCGCCTTCCTCTTCTTCCAGTCGCGCCGCTTCCACCCGCGGCTCCTGCTGGTCGGCTGCTGCCTGATCGTGCTCGCCGAACTCGGCTGGCACTTCTGGCAGTTCAATCGACCGGTTCAAAGCGAGGACCTCTGGCGACCGACGCCGGGTATCGAGTACCTCGTCAAGCGCAAGGGCGAGGGTCGCCTCATCCGCTTCGACCGCGACCCCACTGCGATCCAGCGCTTCCTGCCGCCCAACACGCCGCAGATCTACGGTCTCCACGATGCCCAGGGCTATCGTGCGCTGGCGCCCAGGAGCTTCCTCGACTTCATGCGCACGGTCGAGCCGAACGCCTACGACGCCGGTTACCCGGCGCTCAGCGACCTCGACTCGCTCGCGCTCCCGCAGCTCGACCTTCTGCGCGCGCGCTTCATCCTGAGCCGCGAGCCCCTCGAAGACCTCGCCATGCCGCTGGTCCATCCGGCGGCGGACCACGACGGCCCCGCCGA
>JBFIHP010000460.1:0-3624 GCA_041601735.1 Planctomycetota bacterium
CGGCTCGAGGGCGCGGTCCAGAACCGGCCCAACGAGGAGGACGCCTGGAGTCGGATCATCCTGGGCGCCATGGTGGACGCCCTCGGCATCGAGGTGCCGCAGTCGGCGATCGAGAGCCGGCTCCGCCGGTCGAGCCCGGACATCTTCCGGGGCATCGTCGAGCGCTGGGAGGCCTCGGGCGTGACCCGCGAGGAGGGCGAGGCCTACGAGATCGAGCGCCTCGAAATCGAGGCCCTGAAGGACTTCCTGTTGACCAACGAGCGGACCACGACCCGCGACGCCTTCGATCAGTTCAAGGTCAATCGACTCCTCTACCGGATCGACTACGTGACCTACGAGGGCAAGAAGCACAGCGACGCCCTGCGCGCCGCCGGCATCACGGACGAGGAACTCGAGGACTACTGGAAGTCGAACCCCGGAATCCAGGCGCGCTTTCGTCTGCCGGCACGGATCAGCGGGACGGTGGTCTACCTCGACCCGACCGAGTACAGCGCCGAGGAGGCCGCCCGCCTGGGAGTCGAGGGCAAGGTCAGCCGTGAGCGGGCTCTCGCCTACTTCCAGGCCAACCGCGAGCGCCTCATCGCGTCGATCCCGGCCTCGGAGCGCCGGCACCTCACCATCGGCGACGACACGCCGCTCGAGGCGATCAAGAGCCCCTTCGCGATCGTGCGCGCCACCATCGAGAAGAAGCTCGCGCTCGAACACCTCATCGACGAGGCATTCAAGGCGGCCCTGCAGGCCGGTCTCGACGCCGACCTGGTGAAGATCGCCCGGGAGCACAACGTCCAGTCGCTGCGCTTCGAAGACCTCGATCGACGCAGTGCCATGCAGGAGATGCAGCGCTTCGGCGTGACCGCCTTCACCCAGCTCTTCTCGGCGAACGAGCGCCAGATGTCGGGCGGGATCGCGGTCAATGAAGACGTCCGCTTCTTCTATCGGGTCGATGAGAAGAAGGAGAGCTCGATACCCGAGCTGGCCGAGGTGAAGGACGAGGTCCGCGAGCTCTACTTCGAACTCGCCGGCGCCGAGGCGGCCCGCAACGAGCTCCGCGAGATCTACGACGAGCTCGCGGCGCGGGTCACCGCCAAGCTGGCCCCGACCCGCGAGAGGCTCGAGAAGGAGGCGGCCGCGGCGGCCGAGGCGCGGATCGCCGAACTCGGTCTCCAGGACCCCTCGGAGCAGAACCGGGAGCGCGCGCGCAGCCTGTCGCGGGTCCGGATCGACATGGACCGCCACGAGCGGGAGACGCGACCCGAGGTCTTCGCCGAGATCCTCGAGCAACGCGATATGAAGATGAAGTCGAGCCCGCTCTTCGAGTTCGACGTGAATCGCCCCGATCGCAACATGATCACCGATCCGGAGGAGAACCGACTGGCCTTCTTCCGCAGCTGTTACCAGCTCCGCGCGATGAAGCCCGGCGAGATCGTTCCGGCGCCCCTCGAGGATCACCTCACCCACGAGTTCCACCTGGCCCGCCTCGTCGAGGTGCGTGACCCCGAACTCGACACGATGGGCCCGGTGGACCTGCTCCAGGCCCGTGGGCAGCTCAGGCAGATCACCGAGGCGCGCTTCCCCCGTCAATTCGAGTACAACGCGCTGGCCGAGCGCTTCGGCCTCGAGCGATTCTGAGGACAGAGGACATGATGATCGTTCAACTACTCGCCGTCACCGCCCTGCTCCTCGGCTTCGGCCGGCCGATCGAGGAGGTCAGGCTCCAGGACGAGGATGCGGCCTGGACGGCGCTCCACGAGGTCGTTCCCCATCACATCCACGCGCAGCGCTCACGGGTGCGCATCACCGAGACGCCGGACATGGCGGCCCTGGTGAAGCGGCTCGAGGAGCTCTTGCCGCAGGTCGCGGGCACCACCGCCGAACCGATCGCGCGCTTCTACCTCGGCAACGCCCTCTTCAAGGTGGGTCGCCTCGAGGAGGCCGCCGCGACCTTCGAGGCCATCGGGAAGGGCTTCCCCGATCACGGGCTCAACAAGAAGCTCGCCGCCGAGGAGCCCTCGATGATCGAGGACGCGATCGCCGACTGCCGCGGCGAGATCGAGCTGCGCAAGGTCTACGAGATCGTCGATCTGCCGCACGCCGAGCTGGATCGTCAGGCTCGTGCCGTCTTCCACACCACCGACGGCTCCTTCGAGATCCAGCTGCATGCGACGGCCTCGCCCGAGACCTGCGCCAACTTCCGGAAGCTGGTCGAGGAGGGCTACTACGTCGGCCTCTGCTTCCACGAGATCCAGAGCTATCGCAAGCTCATGCTCGGCTGCCCCAACACCCGCGACGAGATGAAGGACCGCCCCACCTGGGGTCTGGGCGGCCCGGCCTGGGATCTGCCCTTCGAGCTGAACGACGCCATGAACGGCCCCGGCGCCGTGTCGATGCGGCGCAGCGCCTCGGGACGCAGCCACGGCAGTCAGTTCACGATCTGCCTGAGCGACCAGCCCGACCTCAACAACAAGCAGGTCGTCTTCGGCCGCGTCGTCCGCGGCCTCGACGTCCTCCGGCGGCTGAGCCAGAATCGCGTCGATGCGGTCGGAAGGCCCGAGGACCGGATCGCCATCACCGGCACCGAGTGGAAGGCCGGCCCTCCCGGGCGCTGATCCCGGCCGGACGATCGAGAGCGCCCGAGGGGCCGGTCGCAGGACCGGCCCCTCGCGCGTTCAGGCGGCCTCCTCGGGGAGGGCGGCGGTCAGGCCCGCGACGACGGAGGCGAGCCAGCGCCGACCGAGCTCGACGCGACCCTCCTCGAGGCCGCGGATGAAGGCGACGTGGTTCTCGTCTCCGGCGTCCGCCCCCGCGAGGAAGCCCGCCCGCGCCTCCTCGTCACGATCCGGCTCGCAGCGTTCGATCGGCACCCGCGCCGCCTCCCAGCGGCGACGCAGGGCATCGATCCCGTCGCCGCCGGCCCCATCGACGAAGCGGTCGACCTGCTTCAGGCGTTCCGCCACGCCGGAACGGATGCGCTCGAGCGCATGCTCCGCCAGGGCGCGCTCGAGCGGGTCGCGGGCGCGGGCGAGACGAAGGTCGCGATGGAAGACCTCGAGGGCGCGAAGCTCGGCGATGTAGCGCAGCGAGCGCGCCACCTTCCGTTCGGGACGCCTCACCAGCAGGGGATCGAAGCTGCGGGCGCCGGAGAGCGGCTTCTCGCCGTAGACGAGGAGGTCCTCGCCGTAGTCCTTGCGGTAGACCGCGCCGGCGGCCAGCACGCTGCCGTAGCCGACCCGGACCGGACCCACGGCGCCCCCCGAACCGCCGAGGAAGATCCGCTTCTCGCGCAGGAAGACGCCGCGCACGACGTCGCCGAAGAGCGAGGCCGTCGCCTTGTCACCGCTCTTGCCGAAGGGCGTGAAGTTGAAGTGGATGAAGCCGCTGCCGACCTCGCTGTGGTCCTTGCGACTGCTGCCGCCGGCCAGCAGGCAGTCGCAGAAGTTGATCAGGGAGCCGAGCGTTGCGAAGGGCAGGAGGATGGTCTGCTTGAGGCCGACCGCGTGCCCGGTCGAGGCCTCCTCCTCGAGGAGGGTGCCGGCGCGAACGTGAGAGTCGGGACCGAGCGAGGCGCCGGCGAGAAGACAGGCCTCGCGCACCGACCCCGAGGCGACGACGGCGTCGCGGCCGAGC
>JBFIHP010000461.1:0-3622 GCA_041601735.1 Planctomycetota bacterium
GGCCGGGCCCGGCGAAGCGTCCCGTCCTCACGCCGCGCCGCGCGACGTTGCTGGTCACCAGGATGCGCCCCTCGAGATCGACGATCATCAGCATGTCGACGTTGCCGAGGATCTCGACCGTGTAGTTGAGATCGGAGCGGATATCCTCGATGGCCGCGCGGTAGCCGCGCTCGGCGCGTTGGTGGGTCTGCAGGTCGAGGACGTTGTAGCGGATGTTGCTCGAGGCCGAGAGCAGGTCGATGCTGCGGCGCGAGCTGCGGAGCATCGTGTCGAGGTTGATCGCGGCGTCGCGCGCCACGCGCTCGACGAAGTCCTCGATGTAGGCCTCGGCCATCGTGCGCTCGGCCACGAAGTAGGCGATGACCCCGACCGTCGCCATGGGCAGGAGGCCCAGGATGAGGAACACGATCGCCAGCTTGAACGCGATTCCCCGGGGCCAGCGCAACTCAGCTCTCCTCGGGCATGTCGATCCGCGGGAAGAGCGGCTGGACCTTCTCGAGCCTCGTGCCCGCGGCCAGTCCGCCGAAAGTCGCAGCCTCGATGAGCGGCGGTTCGGCGGCGGCATCGCCCTTCAGACAGAGGCGAAGCGCGGCCATCTTCTTCGGCATGAAGGGGGTGAGCAGCACGCTTGCCGAGCGGCAGCACTCGAGCAGCTCGTAGAGCACGCGATCGAGACGCTCGGCCTGCGCCGGATCCTTCGCCAAGGCCCAGGGCGCCTCGTCATCGACCATCTTGTTGGCGTGGACCACGATGCTCATCGCCGCCTCGACGCCGCCCTTCAGGTCGAGCGCGTCCATGGCCTTCCTGTAGTCCTCGATCGCCGTCGTCACGACCGGGGAGGAGTTGCAGTCGCCGACCGGCGCCGGGACGATGCCGTCGCGGTACTTGATGAGCATCGAGATCGCGCGCGAGAGCAGGTTGCCGAGCCCGTTGGCGAGATCGCTGTTGGCGCGGATCGCGAGTCGATCTTCGCCGTATTCCAGGTCGCGGCCGAAGGTCGCCTCGGCGCAGAGGTAGTAGCGCAGCGCGTCGGCGCCGTAGCGCTCGACCAGGGCCTTCGGATCTACGATGGTGCCGAGGCTCTTCGACATCCGGTCCTTGCCGAGGTTGACGAAGCCGTGGCCGAAGACCGAGCTCGGAAGCGGCAGGCCCGCGCTCTTCAGCATCGCCGGCCAGATGATGCAGTGAAAGCGGGTGATGTCCTTGCCGATCAGGTGGAGGTCGGCCGGCCACCAGGCGGCGAAGTTCGCCTCGTCCTGCGGCCAGCCGATGCCCGCGACGTAGTTGATGAGCGCATCGAACCAGACGTAGACGACCGCATCCTCGTCGAAGGGCACCGGGACGCCCCAGTTCGCCGACTCGCGCGAGATGCTGATGTCGCGAAGGCCGCTGCGCAGGAGCTCGAGCAGCTCGTTCCTGCGGACCTCGGGGCGGACGAAGTCGGGGTTCTTCTCGTAGTGCTCGAGGAGGAAGTCGCCATAGGCCGAGAGCCGGAAGAAGTGGTTCTTCTCCTTCAACCAGGTCAGCTCGAGGCCGGCGTGGTCGGGGCAACGACCCTCGGTCAGGTCGCCCTCGTTCTTGAAGGCCTCGCAGCCGTTGCAGTACCAGCCCTCGTAGTCGGCCTGGTAGACGTCGCCGTTGTCGTGGATGCGCTGGAGCAGCGCCGCGACCGCCTCCTTGTGGCGCGGCTGGGTCGTCCGGATGAAGTCGTCGAACTCGATGTCGAGAAGCTTCCAGACCTCGACGAAGACCTTCTCCATCTCGTCGCAATAGGCCTCGGGCTCGAGGCCCTTCTGCCGGGCCGCCTGCTCGACCTTCAGGCTGTGCTCGTCGTTGCCCATGAGGAAGAAGACGCGGTCGCCGCGCAATCTCCGGTAGCGGGCGATGACGTCGGCCGTGATCTTCTCGTAGGCCGTCCCGAGGTGGGGACGGCTGTTGACGTAGTCGATGGCGGTGGTGATGTAGAACTTGGCGTCGGTCATGCGAATCAACGATCCCTCGGGCTCCCGGTCGGGTGAGACCCCGGCCGCGGTCTCCAAGTCTAACCCGAGCGCCGCTGAATCCCACCATCCACGGCCGGGGTCGCTTCTGTTAGTCTCCGGGCGTCGGGTTCGCCCGCACGATGGAGGACGACGACATGGCCCAACGCGCGCTCTACGCCGGCAGCTTCGATCCGATCACCCGCGGTCATCTGGACATCATCAGGCGGGCGCGGACGCTCTTCGACGGTCTCGTCGTCGCGGTCGGCCGGAATTCGGGCAAGACGCCGCTGTTCAGCGTGGAGGAGCGCGTCGCGATGATCGAGACCGCGGTCGCGGGCATGGACGACGTCGAGGTGGTCGCCTTCAGCGGCCTCGTCGTAGACGAGGCCCGCCGCCGCGGCGTCGGCGTGCTGGTGCGCGGCATCCGCTCGGTCTCGGACTTCGAGGACGAGCGCACCATGGCCCTCACCAACCGCAGCCTCGCCCCGGACATGGACACCGTCGTCCTGATCCCCAGCGAGGAGTACGCCTTTCTATCCAGTCGCCTGGTCAAGGAGGTCATCGGCGCCGGCGGGAACCTCGATCGGTTCCTGACCCCCGACGTGGCCCGGGCCATGCGCAGCCGACTCGAGGAGTTGAAGAGTGGCCCAGAAGCGTAGCGTCTCCACCGATCGCGCCCCGGCGGCGATCGGCCCCTACTCCCAGGCGATCATGATCGACGGCTGGCTGCACTGCTCCGGCCAGATCCCCCTCGACCCGAAGTCCGGGGCCATGATCGGCGACGACGTCAGGGCGCAGACCAGGCAGGTCCTCGAGAATCTCCAGGCCGTGCTCCGCGCCGCGGGCTGCACCCTCGACGACGTCGTGAAGGCCAACGTCTACCTCGTCGATCTCGGCGAGTTCCAGGCGATGAACGAGGTCTACGCCGAGTACTTCCAGTCCCGGCCCCCGGCCCGAGCCTGCGTCCAGGTCGCGGCCCTCCCCAAGGGCGCCCTGGTCGAGATCGACTGCGTCGCCCGCATCGACCGCTGATCCGCAAACGCCGAGCGGGAGCGCTGGCGGCGGGTCGGCGAGACGATGCCGTCAGCCGCCCGGCTTGCCCGACCGGGTCCAGGCGCAAGCTCTCCGACTCGCCTTTCCGCGCGCCGGCCTGACCGGCCGGCCTCCGCCGCGCGTGGGCTCCTGAGGCCGTTTCGTCGGAGCGGTACTCCTAGTCGGCGCCGTCCTCGAGGCGCGCGAGCAAGGTCTCGAGGCGCGCGCGGTCCTCGGGGCGCGGGGCGTGGCGGAGCTGCCTGCGGATGAGAGCGGCGAGGGTGCCCCGCGCCAGGTGCCCCTGCGCGCGCATGTAATCGAGCTGGTGCAGGACCTGATGGGCCAGACCCTGATCGGCGGGTCCGCGCAGGGCCTCGAGGGCCTCGAAGTAGAGCCGCTTCGCCAGGGCGTGGTCGCCGGCCCGCTGGGCGTCCTGCGCGAGCCAGGATCGTGCGAGGCCGTCCAGAGGATCGTCGCGGCCGCGCGCCCAGAGCGATCGCGCCTCGTCCATCCGGCCCGCCGCCGCGGCGAGGGTGCCGAGCAGGCCCGCGCGTCCCGGCAGCTCGCGCGGATCGGCGGCCAGGTCGGCCGCGGCCTCGGCGGCGAGA
>JBFIHP010000462.1:0-3616 GCA_041601735.1 Planctomycetota bacterium
CGGCCTGAAACCGGCGATGAAGCAGCGAGAGAAGGTCGTGCCCCTGGCCCGCGGACGCGTGCTGGAGACGGTGCCGCGTGCCGAGCTCCGCCTCGCCCAGACCCCGCAGGCGGCCCGGCGCAAAGACCTCGCCTTCGCCCTCGAGGAGGCGGATCGAAGAGGTCTGCAGGTCACCGATGACGTGTCGGCCCTGGAGCTCGCGGGCTTCGAGGTCCGCGCGGTCGAGGACAGCCCCTGGAACTTCAAGGTGACGACGCCCGACGACCTTCGCCTGGCCGAACTCGTGG
Source organism: Planctomycetota bacterium (assembly GCA_041601735.1). Classification (GTDB taxonomy): domain Bacteria; phylum Planctomycetota; family DRQF01; genus JACKGY01. The sequence goes on from JBFIHP010000462.1 coordinate 288, forward strand.
CGCGCGAGGAACTCTGGCTCGACGAGGACAGCGAATGAGAGTGGGCACCGGTTACGACATCCATCGCCTCGGCCACGACCGCAAGCTGGTCCTGGGCGGCATCGAGATCCCCTTCGATCGCGGCCTGATCGGCCACTCCGACGGCGACGCGCTGCTGCACGCCGTCACCGACGCGGTGCTCGGCGCGGCGGGGCTCCCCGACATCGGCGAGCTCTTCCCCGACGACGATCCGACCCTGAAGGGCGTCGACTCGGCTCGTCTCCTCGCGGCGGCGATGGCGAAGGTCGCGGAGCGCGGCTACCGCATCGGCAATCTCGACCTGAACGTGATCGCCGAGCGGCCGAAACTGAAGCCCTACAAGGAGGCGATCCGCGATCGGGTCGCCGGCATCCTCGGTTGTGAGAGCGATCGGGTGAGCATCAAGGCCAAGACCCGAGAGAAGCTGGGCGCGGTCGGTCGCAACGAGGCGATCGAGGTGCACTGTGTCGTCCTGCTGGAAGAGAGAACTCCATGATCCAGTTTCGTCATCTCGTCTTCTGTCTGCTCCTCGCGGGCCTGCCGGCGACCACGGCCATCGCGCAGACGGAGCCCGGACCGGTCGCGGGCTTCCTGAAGATCGCCGCCGAGCTGCGCCACGAGGCCGCAGTCCCGCGACTCCTCGTCCTGCGTCGCGAGCAGCCCGAGCTCGTCCGGCCTCTGATCGTCCTGGGCCGGCAGGCGAAGGCTTCCGGAGACGAAACGCCTCGCGACGAGGACGACATCGAGCGTTGCTGTCGGAGCCTCGCGACCCGGGGGGAAGGGCTGCTCGCGGCCGCGGCGAAGAGCGCCGCCGAGCTCGATCGTCTCCTCGAGTCGTCGAAGGACGACTCGGACCGCGAACTCCTGCAGGCGCTCGACCGCAGTCTCCACCAGCGCATCGCCGTTCAGGCCATCGAGCGCTTCGAGGGCCGCGGGGCCTATCGCGGGATGTTCAGGGCGATCTTCAGCGACCGACCGCGAGTCGCACGCGGATTCATGGATCTCTTCCTCGACCGCCTGAACGACGTCGGACGCCGGGGCTACGCCGCGCAAGGTGCCGCGGAGCTCGCCGACGCCGGGCATCGCCCGATCTTCGCCGCCGAAGCGGCGAGCATCTGGGGTCAGAAGGACGAGCTCCCGGCGATCCGCCGGTCGGCGCTCGTCCTGATGAAGAACTGCGGGCGCGACGCGGAGTTCGACCGCGAGGTCGCGGCCGAGGAGAGGGTGGTCGCGACCGAACTCGCGAAGGAGAGGGGCAAGCGTTCGATCACGACCCTGATCGCCTCCTACGAGAGTCTGGTCGACCTGCTCGGCCGGGCCGAGGTCGCCGATCGGGCCCTCGTCCATGACGAGGCCTATTGCCGACTTCTCCTGGCAGAATGCGACTACGACACGCAACCGCCGGAGGCGCGGAGCGGGATCGCCGCGGCGCTCTACGACTTCTCCTGCCGCCTGAGCCGGGCCGCGGCTCTCGACGCGGCCCAGGAGGTGCTCGATCTGGCGCTGGCCTGGGGCTTCCGCGATCTCGCCTGGGTCGAGACCGATCCCGAGCTCGCCGCGCTCCGCGGCCGCCCGGACTTCGACGAGAAGATCGCGGCCTACAGGAAGGGTGACGGATCGACCGTGCGCCCTCGCTTCGATCCCCGGCGCTGGGACGAGCGGGTCGCGACGGCGGTCGCGGCGGCCCTGAAGAGAATGAGCGCGGCGGGCGCCGTGCGTCGATGACCACAGAAGGAACACGACGATGAACACCAAGACCGTGGCCGAACTCGAGCCCCGCGGCGTCTGGAAGATCTTCAGCGCGATGGCGGGAGTCCCCCGGCCCTCGAAGAAGGAAGAGCGGGTCCGCGATCTCCTGCAGGGCATGGCCAAGGAACAGGGCTTCGCGACCGAACTGGACGCGATCGGCAACCTCGTGGTGCGCGTGCCGGCCAAGCCGGGCTTCGAGAAGGCGCCGATCACCATCATCCAGGGCCACATCGACATGGTCTGCGAGAAGAACGAGGGGACCGACCACGACTTCGACCGGGATCCGATCAAGCTCGGGATCGCCGAGGAGGAGGGCCGGATCTTCGTCAAGGCCGCGGGCACGACGCTGGGCGCCGACAACGGCATCGGCGTCGCGATGGGCCTCGCGGCCGCGGTCGATCCCGAGGTCGGGCACGGCCCCCTCGAACTCCTGATGACGATCGACGAGGAGGCCGGGATGACCGGCGCGAAGAACCTCGAGCCGGGCATCCTGCGCGGAAGGCGTCTGGTCAACCTCGACTCGGAGGACGACGCCGCGCTCTTCGTGGGCTGCGCCGGCGGCTGTGACGTCAGCCTGACCTGGGACCTCGCGACCGTGCCCGTCGGCGGCGACGATCGCGCCTTCCATGTCCTGCTTCGCGGCCTGCGCGGCGGGCACTCGGGCATCGACATCCACGAGAATCGCGGGAACGCCCTGAAGCTCCTGGCCGGGCTCCTGGTGAAGGCCGGAGCGACTCGCATCGCCGGCGGTCGCGGCGGCTCGCTCCGCAACGCGATCCCCCGCGAGGCGGCGCTCACCGTGGTCGGGCCGGCCTCTCTGGAGGCCGTTCTCGGTGAGATCGGCATGGAGATCCAGACCCTGGCGCGGGAGACCTATCAGGAACCGAAGGCCGAGCTGCTGATCGAGACGGTGACGGCGCCCGAACGGGCGCTCGGGGCCGGCGACGGTGCCCGGCTCCTGGCGGCCGTCCGCGCCCTTCCGAGCGGCGTCATCGCCGTCGTCCCGGAGATCCCGGGACAGATCATGAGCTCGAACAACACCGCCACCCTGACCCTCGAGAACGAGGGCGAGGGGATGCGGGTCGCGGTCTGCTGTCTCGCGCGCAGCTCCGATGCGCGACAGCTCAAGGCCATCGTCGATCAGATTCGCGGCGTCGGCGAGCTCTCAGGCGCCCGGGTGGAAGACGCCAACGAGTACCCGGGATGGCAGCCGAACATGAAGTCGCCACTGCTCGCCCGGACACGCGAACTCTACGCCCAGACCTTCGGCAACGAGCCGCGGATCCTCGCGATCCACGCCGGCCTCGAGTGCGGCCTCCTCAACGAACGGATGGACGGCCAGCTTGACATGATCTCGTTTGGCCCGAGCATCGAGGGGGCCCACAGCCCGGACGAACGGGTCTGGGTGGATTCGGTCGAGAAGATCTGGGTGCTCTTCCGCAATCTGCTCGCGGAGCTGGCTCAGGATCGCTGAGCGTCGAGGACGAGACGGGCCTGGGCCCGGCCGCTGAGCCAGGCGCCCTCGATCCGACCTCCCCGGCACCAGTCGCCGCAGGCGCCGA
>JBFIHP010000463.1:0-3610 GCA_041601735.1 Planctomycetota bacterium
GGCTCGTCCGCCGCCCCGGCGACGTCGCGCCGGGCGAGCTGCTTTCGACCCGTCTGGCCGGGGGCACGATCGCTTCTCGGGTCGAGGGGGAGGAGAAGGTCTCCGACTTCTGAGGCCCGGGGCGAATCGTTAGGATCGCGAGCGGAAACGAGCAGACATGGCGAAGAAACCCGGATTCGAAGATCGACTGGCCGAACTCGAGAAGATCGTCGCGGCCCTGGAAGACGGCGAGCTCTCGCTCGAGCAGGCCGTCGAGCACTACCAGAAGGGCACGAAGCTCCATCGCGATCTCCGCGGTCACCTCGACCGGATGGAGAAGCGCATCGAGCAGCTGACCGCCGACGATCGTCTGGTCGAGATCTCCGACGAGGACGCGGAGGACGACGAGTGAGCGGCGAGCACCTGAAGAAGCTCCTCGAGCGCCACCGGGCGACCGTCGAGGAGGCGATGGGTCGCTTCCTGCCGGCCTGCCCGGAGAGCGTCGGCGTCATCGACGAGGCCATGCGCTACTCCCTCTTCGCCGGCGGCAAGCGCCTCCGTCCCGGACTCCTGCTCGCCGTGGGCGAGGCGCTGGGCGGCGACCTCGCCAACCTGTTGCCCGCGGCCTGCGCGATCGAGATGATCCACAGCTACTCGCTCATCCACGACGACCTGCCCTGCATGGACGACGACGATCTCCGCCGCGGTATCCCGACCTGCCACGTCAAGTTCGGCGAGGGCATGGCCACGCTGGCCGGTGATGCGCTGTCGAACGCCGCCTTCCAGGTGATCGCGGCGCACACCCGCGACCGGGACCTGGTCGCGCCGCTCGTCCTCGAACTCTCCGGTGCGGCCGGCACCTCGGGCATGATCGGCGGTCAGGTGCTCGACATCCTCAGCGAGGGCGCGGCGCCGGACATCGAGGTCGTGCGCGAGATCCACCGGATGAAGACCGGCGCGCTCTTCGTGGCCGCGATGCGGCTCGGGGCCATCGCCGCCCGGGCCGACGAGCCGACCCTGGACCGGATCACCTCCTTCGGCCGCAAGATCGGCCTCGCCTTCCAGATCATGGACGACATCCTCGACATGGTCGCCGACGCCGAGACCCTGGGGAAGACCGCGGGCAAGGACGCGGAGCAGGGCAAGATGACCTACCCGGCCGCGATCGGCATCGAGGCCTCTCGCACCGAGGCGCGCGGGCTCATCGACGAGGCCCGCCATCTGATCGAGGGTCTCGACCCGCAGGGCGACCTCGACGCGCTCGCGGGCTACATCTACGCCAGGTTGAACTGAGATGGCCGGCCTGCTGCAATCCATCCGCAATCCGCGCGACCTCAAGCAGGTCGCCGTGGGACGGTTGCCGCAGCTCGGCCACGAGGTGCAGGACCGCATCCGGCGCCGCTTCGCCCTGAAGGAGGCCTATCTCCGGTCGGCGCTCGGCACCGCCGATCTCACCCTGGCCCTGCACTACGTCTTCGACTTCTCGCACGACCGCCTCTTCTTCGATCTCGCCCATCAGGCGGCCGCGCATCTCGTGCTCACCCGCGGCGCGGGCGCCGACGGCGCCGAGATGGAGGAGAAGCCCCAGGTCATCGCTCCGGGCGACGAACGCGATCCCTACGATCTGCCCTTCGCGCTCCATCCGGGCTCGGCCGTCTCGCGCGCGCTGGGCTTCGCCGCGAAGAAGGAGCCCGGACGCAAGATCGTCGCGGTCATCGGCGACGGATCGGTCGTCTCGGGCGTCGCGCTGGAGGCCCTGAACAACGGTCACGGCCTCGATTCCAACGTGCTCGTCATCCTGAACGACAACGAGATGAGCGTCTCGAAGGTCATCGGCGCGATGGGCGAGTACCTGGCCAAGGTGCGTGCCGGCAAGACCTACAACGAGCTCAAGCGCGACGCGCACAAGCTCCTGCAGGCCATCCCCATCATCGGCGGGTCCCTCGACAAGGCCGCGGAGCAGCTGAAGGACGCGCTCGCTCGCGCGCTCGTCCCGGGCTCGATCTTCGAGAAGCTCGGGCCGCGCTACTTCGGCCCCGTGGACGGCCACAACATCGCGCATCTCGTCCAGCTGCTCGGCGAGATCAAGGGGCAGGAGGGCTTCAACCTCCTGCACGTCATCACCAGACGTGACGGCCAGGAGGAGCAGCGCGATGACGACCAGGGTCTGAATTTCCCGCCGATCTCGATCGAAGACGCCGAGACGGATGCCGCCGACGGCGTCCTGGCGCCCGGGCTGGAGTACGAACGTCAGGGCGAGGAGCCCTGGAGCGACGTCCTCGGGGCCTGTCTCCTCGATCGGGCGCGCCGCGATCGCGACATCCGGCTCGTGCTCCTCGCGGCCCCCGACCTGAGCGGCCTCGGCGCGACGGCATCGCGCTTCGCCCGCGAGATTCCCGACCGCGTTCACGACATGCAGCTGAACGAGCAGCACGGAGTCGCCTTCGCCGCCGGTCTGGCGCGCAACGGCTGCAAGCCGGTCATCCTCGCGCCGGCCAGCGTACTCGTGCGCGCCCACGACCAGCTCTTCCAGGAGATCGCGCTCAACTCCCTGCCAGTCGTCGTCGTCGCGGGCTACGCCGGTCTCGTCGATGCCCGCAGCGGGCTCTATCACGGCTGCCAGGATCTCGCCCTGCTGGGCTCCCTGCCTGGCTTCGACCTCATGGCGCCGCGCGACGGCCGCGAGCTCGCGCAGATGCTCGATCTCGCTCTCGACCAGAAGGGCCCGAGCGCGCTGCGCATCCCTCAGGCCTTCGCGCCCGAGGCCGAGCGCCTCTACGATGCCCGCGCCGAACTCGCCCGCGGCCGACCCGAGGTGCTGCGCGGCGGCAGCGACGTCGTGATCTGGGCGCTCGGGAGCCTCGTCTATCCGGCCATGGACGCGGCCGAGCTCCTGGCCCAGAAGGGCCTCGAGGCCACGGTCGTCAACGCGCGCTATCTGAGACCCCTCGACCCCGATCTCCTGCGCGGCATGCTCGCGGAGCATACCCTGCTCTTCAGCGTCGAGGAGCACGGCGAGGCCGGCGGTCTCGGCGCGGCCCTGCTCGCCGCGGCGGCCCGTCTGCGCCTGGATGCGGGGAAGATCGTCCCCATCGCCGTGCCCGAGGGGCCGGTGAGCCGGGCCTCGCGCGCGAGGCTTCTCAGGCGCATGGGTCTCGACAGCCAGGGGCTCGCCGATCGGATCCTGCACGAGTACCGCAGGCACGTGCGTTCACCCAAGCGCTGAACCCCGGCGCGCGGCCCTCGTTGCGAAACGATGCGGAACCGGATGGAGGTCGACATGGCGGAGCCGATCTTCGACGACGAGACGCGTCGCACGATCCGCGCGCTGCGCGCGAGCTTCCGCCGCGCGGTCGCGGCCGAGGGCGGCGCGACCCTGCGCTCGAAGCGCATCGGCCGCGGCGAAGAATTCCACGACCACCGGGACTACGAGGTCGGCGACGACCCTCGCCATATCGACTGGAACCTCTACGGCCGGCTCGGCGAGCTCCAGGTCAAGCGTTTCCGGGCCGAGGCCGATCTCGAGCTGCGCATCCTGCTCGATCACAGCGCCTCGATGGGGCTGGGACAGCCGGCCAAGCATCGGCTCGCCCTGCGACTCGCCGGTGCCCTGGCCGCGGTCCTGCTCGAC
>JBFIHP010000464.1:0-3605 GCA_041601735.1 Planctomycetota bacterium
GACCGCGAGGTCGCGGCCCTCTTTCGTACCGGCCTGCGACACCATGACGCAGGAGGTTTCGGCCCGAAACTTGTAGCGTGCAGGTATCTTCTCGCGCTTCCGATGGCGGCGGTCGAGAGACGACGGCCCCGCAGCCGGAGCGAAGCCTCATGCAGCTGACCCACTTCAGCGACTACGCCCTGCGCGTCCTGATCTACCTGGCGGCACACTCCCCGGAGCGCGTGCCCCTGCCGCGCATCGCCGAGGCCTACGGCATCTCCCGCAATCACCTGGTGAAGACCGTCCAGACCCTGGTCGCCGGGGACTTCGTCCGGTCCCACCGCGGCCGCGGCGGCGGGCTCGAGCTGGCCCGCTCGGCCGCCGAGATCCGCGTCGGGGACGTCCTGCGCGCCACCGAACCGACCCTCGCTCTCCTCTCCTGCTTCGACAAGGCAGGGGACGACTGCGTGATCTCGCCCGCCTGCCGGCTGAAGGGGGTCCTCCAGGGCGCGATGGCGAGCTTCATGGCCGAGCTCGACGCGGCGACCATCGCCGACGTCGCGCGGCCGAAGACCGCGATCAAGCGGCTCCTCCATCAGGGCTGAGCGCCTCGCGCCGACTCAGCGCCCCTCCGTCGTCACCTCCGCCGGGACCTCCTCGCCGCTTCGCAGGGCCCTCAGAACCCGGCGGTGGATCTCCGCGTCGAGCCGACGGCGCTCGCCGGCGCGGCGCTCGAGATTGCGCAGCGGCAGGCTCAGACGCTGATTGCCCGCCAGCCTGTCCGCGTTCCGGTCGAGGAAGTTCCAGTAGAGCGGTGTCAGGGGGCAGCTCTTCTTCGGGTGGAAGCGGCAGGACCCGCAGTGGTCGGACATCCGGTCGATGTAGTTCGCGCCCGAGACGTAGGGCTTCGTCGTCATGAGTTCGCCCAGGGCGTAGCTGCCCATGCCGAGGACGTTCGGTTCGACCACCCAGTCGAAGGCATCGACGTAGGCGCACCAGAACCAGTCCGTGAGCTCGCGGGGCGAGACCCCGATCAGCGTCGCGATGTTGGCGATCACCATGAGCCGGGCGATGTGATGGCCGTAGCCCTCGTCCCAGACGTCGGCGATCGATCGATCGAGACAGGCCAGCCCCGAGGGCTCGCCCCAGAACGCGGCCGGAAGCGGCTCCGTCGCCTCGAGTTCGTTCGGCAGGGCGAGGCCGCGCTCGTCCAGCGGCGAGGGGGCACGGCCCGGAATCGCGCGGAAGCCGTCGCTGGCCTCGTGGACGAGGCGCACGAACTCGCGCCAGCCCAGCACCTGACGGAGGAAGCCCTCGCGTGCCGCGAGCGGCGCCTCGGCCGCGACCACGTCGGCCGCGACCCGGCGCGGCAGGAGGCGGTGCAGATGGAGCGAGGCCGCGATGCGGCTGTGGAAGAGGTTGGTCTCGCCGATCGCCATCGCGTCCTGGAAGTCGCCGAAGGAGGGGAGGGCCTCGGCGAGAAACCAGCTCCAGAGCCGCTCGTGATCGGCGCTCGAGGTCGGGACGGCGCCGAGGTCGAGCCGGCCCGGATGGTCGGCGAAGCGACTCTCGATCAGCTCGCCCACCTCCTCGGTGATCGCATCGACCGCGAAGCGGGGCAGCTCGGGGGCGGCCGGCTCGCCCTTCCAGGCCTTGCGGTTCTCGGCATCGAAGCTGAACTTGCCGCCGAGAGGTTTACCGCCCGCCATCAGGAGACCGGTCCGCCGGCGGACCTGGCGGTAGAAGCGGTCCATCCGCCAGGGCGGGCCCTTGGGATGCGCCGCCTCGAGATCGGCGGGGGCGGCCAGGAAACCCTCGTGCTCCTCGTAGACGAGGGCGCCGTCCTCGACCAGGGCTGCGAGCTCGGCGCGCAGCTCGCGCTCGGCCGGCCGCATGCAGCGGAGCGGGCCGAGCTCGGCGGCGACCTCCGCGAGGGTGGCCGCGTAGCTCTCGCGCGCCACGAGATGCCGGACCGCGACGCCGCGCGCGGCCTGCTCCAGCGCGAACCGCCGGATGTTGGCGAGGATCAGGGCGAGCTTCTGCTTGTGATAGGGCCGCCGGGCGGCCTTGGCCGGGCACTCGACGAGGACGATGCCGGCCTCCTCGGGCTCGAGCCGCGAGAGGGGCCCGATCTCGAAGCAGAGCTGGTCGTAGGGGACGAAGATCCAGCGGCGCCCGGTCTCGTCAGAGGCCTGACGGGCGAGCGCGCGGCGAAATCGGCTGTCCGGCATGTTCGAGGCTCCCTCCAGGTCTCTCGATGACACACCGGAGGGGGCCTCCGCAAGTCAGAGGCTGGTGAGGAAGTCGGGCCAGTCCGCGGGATCGAAGCCGAGGCGTTCCAGGGTGGCGGGGCTCGGCGGCATCGCGTCGCCCTGCGTCTTGCAGCGGGCGAGGGCGAGGCCCACGGTCATCAGATCGACCGTGCGGTCGCGGGCCTCGTCGGGGTGATCGAGGTCGGCGAGATCGGCCGCGAGATGCACCGAACCGCCCCAGGACAGGAGGATCATCGCGGCGAGAGCGCCCGGTCCGAGATCGATGACCTCGGCCTCGTCGGTGATCGGTGTCTCGAGCCCGGCCAGGAAGACCGCGGCCACGGCGCCGAGGGGGGCGAAGAGGCAGCGGCCGTAGATCACGTCGAGGGCGCGGACGTCGATCACGCCGCCGTCCTGCCGCTGCGCCGCCTCGACGCCCACGCGGACGGCGTGCTCGGCGGCCAGGCGGCCCTCGCGCCAGAGCGTCCGGGTGAGGCGGTGGCTCTCGATGTCGTCGGGTCGGAAGGCGCGACGGAGCGCGTGGGCGAGGACCAGGCGCGCGATCTTCTCGCGGCCCAGGATGACGATCAGCTCGGCGAGATCGGGGTGGGCCGTCACGGCGCCGAAGAAGGGGCGGTTCTCGCGTTCGTGGATGTAGGCCGCGAGTTCGTCGTCGGCCTCGATCAGCGCGGCCAGTTCGCCCTCGTCGGTCGCGGGGTCGGACAGGGTTTCGAGCAGCTCTTCCGCCTGACTCCGGCGCTCCTCGTAGAGCGGTCCGATCCGGTCGGCCAGGAGTTTCTCCAGGGCGAGGCGACGTTCGTCCTCGCACCAGAGTCTCGGCCCGGGCCGATCGATGATGGCTCCGATCTTCGCCGCCGTCATGTCGTCGCTCCTCGCTCCATGTGCGAGCCTCCTGCTTTGATACGAAGCTGATATCGGTCTGTAAGTCGCTCCCGCTCATGGGGATCCGGTATTCACCCCAGGATTTTCGGGGGCCGATGGCGGGCGCGGATTTCCTCTTGAACCGCTACCGCACAGTCATACAATCGCCCCACATCAAAGGCCCGGTGGCGCAATTGGTTAGCGCATCAGACTGTCGATCTGAGGGTTGAGGGTTCGAGTCCCTTCCGGGTCGCTTGACGTAAGAGAAGCCTTCTCACGCATTTGCGAGGGAAGGCTTCCTTCATTTCCGGGCTTCCCCTTGGCTTCAGCCCGCCCGGCCCAGTGCCCCGCTTTCTCCGGCTGCCGAGAATCCGATTCGCGACCCTCGGTTCGTCAACGCCCAGGGACGGACCCGCCTCGGCCCGGCGCGCAGCTCTTGGGCCGAAGCCAGGTGACCGACGAGCGCGGCCTCGAGCGCCTCGGCGCGACCCC